>NZ_JBXASW010000105.1:0-10728 GCF_058809745.1 Variovorax sp. MPBD4-3 | reverse complement strand
GTGGTGGGGCGAGTGCTGTGACGGATTACGGATGGGGGGCCTGCCACTGAGCTTTCGTGAGGGACGGGCGATGGACAAGCAGAAGCCAAGGTCTGATGTCGGTCGCAGTCGAGTTTGGTATGAGTGCGGTCAAGGCTCGCTTCAAGCTGGTTGTGTGCGTACTGATCAAGCGGCGACCGCCACAGTGTCGGTGAGGGATGTAACCCGGCGACCAACTGCCAGTTCATTGGGTAGCTGAAGTCATCGTCGCGGGCAGTACCCGGGGTACCCACGGGCGAGGCGCCCAGGGAAGCTGATGAGCTATCTGACACGGTTCAGCCAGCCGTGCCCGAGCTCACGCGTAGGCGGGGTAGCTGTGCGTGAACGAATGGAACCCTACCAGCGGGGCTACAGCTTGGTGCAGCCGGACGGCCAAGGGGTCAACTATTGACCACGAGGGGAACACCTTCGCACCCGTTTTGATGTACCGAAGCCCATGATTGACATTCAGGTCCGCGAGAAGGCTTAGGGCTTGTTTGTCGTCCGGGTGTTCCTTGAAGACCGTAAGCAAGCCTAGCTCCTTTGCCTTTCGGTAGCACGAGTGGAGATCGTGCCCGTAAGCCTTGCTTGCTAGGGCACGTGGACTAAGCCCCCGATGTCGCAGGTATGCCTTGAGGCTCAACTCGATGCCGTGATAGGCAAGAAAGTAGGCCGGAATGGGCGACGTGGCTCGAGGAGTCAAACGTTTTTCCGCATCCTCGTCCACCAATCTTGCGGCCTGGATGTACTCGAAGGCGTACCGGGCAAGGCCTGTTGAGGTGGTCCTGTCGTCCTCGGCGCTTTGTGAGGGAGGCGTGGCTTTTTTCATTGCATAGCATTGTGCGTGGTGGCGTAGGCACATTTGGGGACAATCGGCTATGCCGAACCTAAGTCATACCCTGCTTCGCTATTTTTTGCCCCGTCTTCTTGCCCGCAATGCTGAAGCCACCGTTCCACGAAGCGGTCCTGAAGGGATCAGGATGAACGCCTTTACGGTCAAGACGGGCGAGACGCCTCGGGCTAGATATGTGCTGACTGGCATGCAGGGCGAGCTTGTGACAGCCCTAGAGCATGACGGCGAGAAGTATTCAGTTGACGCCGTAATTTCCATCGGTTCGATTGACCCAAAGGTGCTCATGGTTCGCCATTACTACGGCTTAGATTCGGTTGACTACACAGGTATCTGGGCGGTGGCGCTGGGCCGTATTACCGCTTGGCCATACGTCCGCATTCATGCCGCACGACTACGAAACCGCATCGCTCAACACGTTTTTAATCGGCGCACACTCACAACGCGCCGCCGTAGCGAAATCCTTGCAGAGGTAGTGAGCCTCGTTGAGCAAGGGGAACCAGGGGTGAGCGCGATGGCGCTCTTAAGCAATAGGTACGGGCATCGGTGGGCTAGCCATCCCGATTGGGAGCCGCTCAACAATGGAGTCGAGTTCCATCTCGACATGCTTGTCGATTCGGGGGAATTGCGCAAAGTAGGATATCGCTATACACCGACTGGGTTGGCCCTTAAGGCGCTCGAAGAAACTCAGGAGCAGGAGCGCCGCCACAAGGCAAACCTTCGGCTTCAAGGCGCGCTGGCTGTACTGACACTCGTGGCTGCGGCCGCCGCCGCTGTGCAAGCAAACTTGATCAAGGTTCCAACGATTCTCGACCTCACTGTCGACGATGCTCAGCGCTGTGCGGCCGCCTCGCAACCTGCGAAATGACCAGAAAGCAGTGGCTTGGAAGCGAACATGCCCGTGCAAATACGGCGGGCGAATTCTCGGCTCACTGTGAGAAATGTGGCGGGGTATGGGCCCAAGAAGCATTAGACCGCTCCGCAAGATGCGCAACCCTCGGTGGCACCTTTGCATGTGCGCTATGGCTGTTCAAATCGAGTGTTTCGGATATGACATCGCACCCCGAAGGAGCGGTTCCCAAGCCGGCTTCGAACTCCGCAGCTCACTCGCTAAATGCCGGTGTCAGGCGCTCTGCGTCGCGCCTTCTCACTCATCTGAAACAACTCCCCCGCTTTGCTAGCCAGCTCAGCCGCAAGCCAAAGCAGGTTGTCCAATCGCCGAGGCCCATCCCCGCTGCACCAGTCGATGTCTTCCCCGTGGCAGACCCACACTAGAGCTTCGAGCTGAGAGAGGGTGTTTTCAAGAAGATCCGCCGCATCTTGGGCGTTGTCTTCGAAAGCTACCGGCGTAGTTGGCCGGGCTATAGTCTTGGTAGCCATTTTTGTGCGTTCCTTCCAAGGTGTTGCACGAACTTGGTTAGACGGTCGGGGTGCTGAGAACACCTCGGCCGTCGCCTTTTGATACCTCGCATTTGCATCAGTGCTTCCGCACCGACGACCTGCCGCGAGGCAAGCAGCCTTCAAACATCTAAGAAGTGGTGGGGTGTGTTGCTTCCCTTGGTGGGGTGTGGAGTGACAGGGGCATTCACTCTAGAGAAGAACCCGACGAAGTAGCCGGTTGATGCGGCACGAAGTCCCGGCAACTGCCAACAAATCCCGCTTCCACAGCAGCACTGAACGCTCACGCTGGCGGGGTGCCTTGCGCAGCGAAATAAAGGAGGAGGCCGAAGGCCGGGGGACATTCGCGGAGCAAGGTACCCCGTCGGCGTGAGCGCCCCCCGATGCAACCCAAACGGAATCAGCCCATCAAGGACCGCGCCCGCTCCAGATGCTCCCGGCACTCACGCACCATGCGCTCCAGCAGTTCGGCGCAGGTAGGAATGTCGTCGATCAGCCCGATGCACTGCCCCGCCGACACCACCCCGTTCTGCACCTCGCCAGACTCCAGCGCCGCACGGCCGCGCGCACCGGCCACCAGCGGGCGCACTTCCTCGAACTCGCAGCCGCCGGGCCGGTTCTCCGTGGCCACCACCTCTTCGGAAATCGCGTTGCGGAACACGCGCGCGGTGTTGCGCATGGTGCGGAACATCAGCTTCGTGTCGCGCTCGGTCGCATCCACCAGCGCCTGCTTGATGTTGTCGTGAATGGGCGCTTCCTTCGTCACGCAGAAGCGCGTGCCCATGTTGACGCCCTCGGCGCCCAGCGCCAGCGCTGCGGCCATGCCGCGACCATCGGCGATGCCGCCCGACGCGATGATCGGAATGCGCAGCTTGCGCGCCGCAATCGGCAGCAGCACCAGGCCGGGCACGTCGTCTTCGCCGGGATGGCCCGCGCATTCAAAGCCGTCCACCGACACCGCGTCCACGCCATTGCGCTCCGCCGACAACGCATGGCGCACCGACGTGCACTTGTGCACGATCTTCACGTCATGGCGCTTCAGCGCCTCGATGAAATCCTTCGGGCTGTTGCCCGCTGTCTCCACGATCTTCACGCCGCTGTCGATGATCGCCTGCACGTACTCCGCATACGGCGGCGGCTTCACCGCCGGCAGGATCGTGAGGTTCACGCCGAAGGGCTTGTCCGTGAGCGTGCGCGTGCGCGCGATCTCGTTGCGCAGGTCGTCGGGCGTGGGCTGCGTGAGCGCGGTCACGATGCCCAGGCCGCCGGCGTTCGACACGGCCGCGGCCAGCTCGGCACGGCCCACCCATTGCATGCCGCCCTGGATGATGGGGTAGCGAATGCCGAGCAGTTCGGTGATGCGGGTCTTCATCTTGCGGCGGCCTCCTTCTTACAGCGCCTTCACCAGTTCCGGCACGGCCGTGAACAGGTCGGCCACCAGGCCGTAGTCGGCCACCGAGAAGATCGGTGCCTCTTCGTCCTTGTTGATCGCGACGATGACCTTCGAGTCCTTCATGCCGGCCAGATGCTGGATCGCGCCCGAGATGCCCGCCGCGATGTACAGCTGCGGCGCGACGATCTTGCCCGTCTGGCCCACTTGCCAGTCGTTCGGGGCGTAGCCTGCGTCGACGGCTGCACGGCTGGCGCCCAGGCCCGCGTTCAGCTTGTCGGCCAGCGGCGTCATCACTTCGGTGAACTTCTCGGCGCTGCCCAGCGCACGGCCGCCGGAGACGATGATCTTGGCGGCCGTCAGCTCGGGGCGGTCGCTCTTGGTCACTTCACGGCCAACGAAGCTGCTCTTGCCGCTGTCTGCGACGCCTTCAGCGGTTTCGACGGTTGCGCTGCCACCCGTGGCGGCTGCTGCGTCGAAGCCGGTCGTGCGAACGGTGATCACCTTGGTGGCGTCGCTGCTCTGCACGGTGGCAATCGCGTTGCCGGCGTAGATCGGGCGCTCGAAGGTGTCGGGGCTGTCGACCTTGGTGATGTCGCTGATCTGCGCCACGTCCAGCTTGGCGGCCACGCGCGGTGCGACGTTCTTGCCGTTGGCGGTCGAGGGGAACAGGATGTGGCTGTAGTTGGATGCGATCGCCAGCACCTGGGCTGCGACGTTCTCGGCGAGGTTCTCGGCCAGGCTGGGGCTGTCGGCGGCGATGACCTTGGTGACGCCTGCGATTTGGGCGGCGGCCTTCGCCGCTTCGGCGGCATTGGCGCCTGCCACCAGCACGTGCACTTCACCGCCGCAAGCCAGCGCTGCGGTCACGGTGTTCAAAGTAGCCGGCTTGATGCTGGCGTGGTCGTGTTCGGCAATAACAAGTGCGGTCATGTTCAGATCACCTTCGCTTCGTTCTTCAGTTTGTCCACCAGCGTTGCAACGTCGGGCACCTTGATGCCGGCACCGCGCTTCGGCGGTTCGGCAACCTTCAGGGTCTTCAGGCGCGGCTTCACATCGACGCCCAGGTCTTCGGGCTTGACCGTGTCCAGCTGCTTCTTCTTGGCCTTCATGATGTTCGGCAGCGTCACATAGCGCGGCTCGTTCAGGCGCAGGTCGGTGGTGATGACTGCGGGCAGGCTCAGGGAGATGGTCTCCAGGCCGCCGTCGACTTCGCGCGTCACGGTGGCCTTGTCGCCGGCGACTTCGACCTTGGAGGCGAAGGTGGCCTGCGGCAGGTCGGCCAGGGCAGCCAGCATCTGGCCGGTCTGATTGGCGTCGTCGTCGATGGCCTGCTTGCCCAGGATGATCAGCTGGGGCTGTTCCTTGTCGACCAGCGCCTTCAGCAGCTTGGCCACGGCCAGGGGCTGCAGCTCTTCGGTGGTCTCGACCAGGATGCCGCGGTCGGCGCCGATGGCCATCGCGGTGCGCAGGGTTTCCTGGCACTTGGCGTCACCGCACGAGACGGCGATCACTTCGGTGACCACGCCCTTTTCCTTCAGGCGCACGGCCTCTTCGACAGCGATCTCGTCGAAGGGGTTCATGCTCATCTTGACGTTGGCAATGTCCACCCCGGTGCCGTCGCTCTTCACGCGCACCTTCACGTTGTAATCGACGACCCGTTTGACAGGTACCAGAACCTTCATGGCTGTTCCTTGGAATGACGAAGAAATGAACGAATGAATGAATGGGTTACTCGAGCTTGGCGCCCGATTGCTTGATGAGCCGCTCCCACACCGGGCGCTCCGCCTTCCAGGCGGTGGCGAAGAGCTCGGGCGAGCTGTCCTTGATCTCGAAGCCCATGGCCGCCACGCGCTCACGCACGTCGGGCTGTTGCGTGGCCTTGCGCACTTCTTCGGCGATGCGGTCCACGATGGGCTTGGGCGTCCTGGCGGGCACCGCGATGGCGAGCCAGCCGGTCACGCGGTAGGCCTCGTCTTTCAGGCCCTGCTCGGCCAGCGTGGGCACGTCGGGCAGGGTGCTCATGCGGCGCTCGCCGCTCACGCCGATGGCGCGGATTTTTCCGGAGTCGATGTGCGGCTTGGCCACCAGCGCGCTGGCGTAGGCCATCTGGATCTGGCCGCCGATCAGGTCCTGCATCATCGGCGCTTCGCCCTTGTAGGCGACGTGGTTCATGTCGGCGTGCGTGGCAAGGCTCATGTGCGCGCCGGCCAGGTGCGGGTATGCGCCCACGCCGTAAGAACCGTAGGCCACCTTGCCCTTGTTGGCGGTAACGTACTTCAGCAGCTCGGGCCCGGTCTTCACCGGCACGCTGGGGTGCACCACCAGCACCAGCGGCGCCATCGCGATCTGGTAGACCAGCGTGAGGTCGCGCTGCGTGTCGTAGGGCAGCTTGTCGTAGAGGAACTCGTTGGTCATGAGCGAGTTGCTCAGGCCCAGCACGATGGTGTAGCCGTCGGCCGGCGACTTGGCGACCGCGTCGGTGCCGATGATGCCGGCCGCGCCCGGCTTGTTGTCGATGACGACGGGCTGGCCCATGCCGGCCGACATCTTCTGGCCGATCACGCGCGCCAGCACGTCGGTGGCGCCGCCCGCGGCGAAGGGCACGACCATGCGGATCGGCTTGTTCGGGTACGTGCCCTGTGCCTGCGCATGGGGCAGCGCGCACAGCGTGGCGGCGGAAGCGGCGGCGCACAGCAGGGCGCGGCGGGTCGGAAGGCGGAAGGTCGTCACTTGTCTCTGTCTCTCGGTCTTGGTTTTGAAAGGGGTCATTGCGGCGCGATGCGCGTCTTGAAGGGCAGCGGCTCCAGCGCCGCCTGCAGCCGCTCGCGCAGCGGCGCGGCCAGCGCGCCGGCCGCGGCCTCGTCGAGCAGCACGCGCACCAGGCTCTCGCCTTCGGTCTTCACCACCGGGCGGGCCGCCTCCGGCACGCCGAGTGCGGCGCAGGCCTCGGCCACCGTCGCGGCCACCACGTGCCGCGCGGCCATTGCGCGCAGCTCGGGCTTGTAGATCTTTCCGACGTTGGTCATCGGCATGGTCTCGATCACCGACACCCACTTGGGCCGGGCGGGCGCCTCGTCCACGCGCGCGGCGGTGAAGGCCAGCAGTTCTTCTTCCGTTGCCGATGCGCCGGGCACCAGCGTCGCGAAGATCACCGGCAGCTCGCCTGCGTAGGCATCGGGCGCGCCCACGGCGGCGCACAGTTGCACGGCGGGGTGCGCGCCCAGCGCGTCCTCGATGGTCTTGGGGTCGATGTTGTGGCCGCTGCGAATGATCAGGTCCTTCGAGCGGCCCGTGAGGTTGAGCCGCTCCTCGCTGTCGATCCAGCCCAGGTCGCCGGTGGCAAGCCAGCCGTCTGCCGTGAAGGCCTTGGCGTTGTCGGCCGGGTCCACGAAACCCGAGAACACGTTGGGCGACTTGAACAGCACCATGCCCTGTTCGCCGGGCGGCATCTCGCGGTCGGTGGCGTTGCCGTTCTCGTCGAGCGCCACCACGCGCATCTGCATGTACGGCAGCCGAAAACCCACGCAGCCCGCGGGCCCGTTCACGCCGGGCGGCGTGATGGTCGAGATGCCGGCCATCTCGGTCATGCCCAGGCTTTCATGCACGTGCAGGCCGAAGAGGCGCTCGAAGCGCGCGGCCAGCTCGGGCGCGAGCACGGCGGCGCCGGTGCGGCAGTAGGTGATGGAGGAAATGTCCGCGCCGTCCAGCGGCACGTTGGCCAGCGCCGCGAGCACCGTGGGCACGGCCGACAGCGAAGTCGGGCGGTAGCGGGCCACCAGCTTCCAGTAGTTGGCCAGCACCTCCTTGTTGCGCAGCAGCGAGGTGGTGGGAATGATCACTTCCACGCCGGCCGACAGCGACGACAGCGAAGCCGGCAGCACGCCCGCCACATGGAACAGCGGGTAGCCGTTGATGGAGATGCCCTGCTCGTTCATGCCCGCGACCTGCACGCTGGCCCAGGCGGTGAACACCTGCGCGCCGTGGCTGTGGCGCGCGAGCTTCGGCGCGCCGGTGGTGCCGCCGGTGTGGAAGTAGGCGGCGATGTCTGTCGGCGCGATGTCGCGGCCGCTCACGAGGTGGTCGTCGGGTTGCGAGGCGCGCAGCACGTCGAACTCGGCTACCCCTTCAGGCAACTGGCCTGCCGCGCCCGGCGCCTCGTCATGCGGTGCCACGCGCAGCACGGTGGTCAGCGTGGGCACCTGGCCGCGCAGTCGCATGGCCTTCGACCACATGCCCGATTCGCTGTCCGAGCCGTAGGCGATCAGCACCTTGGCGCGCGCGGCGGTCATCAGCGCCACCAGCTTCTCGTCGGTGAGCAGCGGGTTCAGCGGTTGCACGATGCCGGCCGCCTCGCCGCCCCACAGCGCCAGGTGGTACTCCAGGCAGCCGGGCAGCAGCACGGCCACGGCGTCCTGCGGGCCCACGCCCAGCGTGTGCAGCATGTTCGCGGTCTGGTGGATGCGCGCGAGCAGTTCGGCATACGACCATCGGATGGGCTCGTCGGCCGGGTTGCCGGTGCGCAGGAAGGTCAGCGCCGTCTTGCCGCCGAAGGCATGGCCGGCGTTGCGGAAGATCTCATAGGTGCTGCGCACCGTGAGCGCCTGCGCGAGCGGCGTTTCTTCGAGCTTGCGGATGTCCGCGAGGCTGCGCACGGGAAGGGCCGGGCGAAACGGTGCGCCGACCGGGGTGCCGTAGTTGTTTTCGTGCTTGCCTGTCATGTGTTTTGTCTCTTTGGTGCCGCCGCGGTGCCGGGCCCTGCCGGCCCGGGTCGTTTTACTGGTTCGTGATGTGGTTGTCT
The DNA here is from genome assembly GCF_058809745.1 of Variovorax sp. MPBD4-3. Taxonomy (NCBI): domain Bacteria; kingdom Pseudomonadati; phylum Pseudomonadota; class Betaproteobacteria; order Burkholderiales; family Comamonadaceae; genus Variovorax; species Variovorax sp. MPBD4-3. Next base: position 2,271 of record NZ_JBXASW010000105.1, on the reverse strand, counting down.
CGAATGACCTTGCCCCAGCGCTCGAAGTCCTCGTGCATGCGCACACCCGTCTGCGCCGGCGTGCGGTAGGCCGCGAAGGAGCCCACGCTCTCCAGCTTCTCCTGCACCTGCTTGTCGGCCAGCGCGGTCTTCAGCTCGGCGCTCATGCGGTCGATCACTTCCTTTGGCGTGCCGGCCGGGGCCAGCAGGCCGCCCCACGAGGTGGCGTCGAAGCCGGGGAAGCCTTGCTCGGCCACCGTCTTCACGTCGGGCAGCAGGCTCACGCGCTTGCCCGAGCCCACGGCAATGGCGCGCAGCTTGCCGGCCTTGATGTGCGGCAGCACGCCCACCAAGTCGGAGAACATCGCGGGCACCTGGCCGCCGATCAGGTCGGTCACGGCCGGCGCGCTGCCGCGGTAGGGCACGTGCTGCATGTCGAACTTGCCGATGGTCTTGAGCTGCTCGGTCGTCAGGTGGCCGAAGCTGCCGGCGCCGGCGGTGGTGTAGTTGAGCTTGCCGCCCTCGGCCTTGGCCTTGGCGATGAGGTCCTGCACGCCGTTCACGTCGGGCAGCGACTTGGGGTTCACCACCAGCACGATCGGCAGGTCGTACACCGAGCCCACGGGCGTGAAGTTCTTGAAGATGTCGTAGCCGGTGGGGCCGTACAGGTGCGAGGCCAGCAGCGTGGGCGTGGCCAGCATCACAAAGGTGTAGCCGTCGGGCGCGGCCCGCGCGGCCGTGGCGGCGCCCACGGTGCCCGATGCGCCGCTGCGGTTGTCGATCACGATGTTCTGCTTGAGCGCGACCGACATCTTCTGCGCCACGATGCGCGAGGCCACGTCGGTCGGGCCGCCCGGCGGGAAGGGCACGATCAGCGTGATCGGCTTGGCGGGCCACGCCTGTGCGAAGGCGGTGCCGGCCACCAGGGGCAGGGCGAGGGCGAGAAGGGCGCGGCGAACGGGACTGCGAAGGGAAAGGGATGCCATTGGGTCTTGTCTACTTGGGGAATTCGGACGCCTGTCTTCTTCAGACGACGCCACTCGTTTTCAGCGCCGCCAGCTTTTCATCCGACAGGCCGAGCAGGGACTTCAGCACGTCGTGCGTGCCTTCGCCCAGGGTGGGCGGCGCGCTGCGCACCGGCAGGCGCTCGCCATCGAAACGGTAGGGCGGCGCCAGCACGTTGACCGTGCCGGCCACCGGGTGCGGCTGCGTGGTGACCAGGCCGGCGTCGGTGGCGCGCTTGGATTGCAGCGCCTCCAGCAGGCCCAGCACCTCGCCGCACGGAATGCCGGCGGCGGTGAGCTTCTCGAGCAGGTCGGCGCGCTGGCGCTTCGCCAGTTCGGCGTGCAGCTCGGGCAGCAGCACCGCTCGGTTGGCCGAGCGCAGGATGTTGGTCTTGAAGCGCTCGTCGGCCGCGAGGTCGGGCCGGCCGATCACCTCGGTGCAGAAGCGCGCGAACTGCGCGTTGTTGCCCACGGTGATGACCAGCGGGCCGTCGGCCGCGTCGAACACGCCGTACGGCACGATCGACGGATGCGAGTTGCCGTAGCGCGGCGGGTCTTCGCCCATCAGCAGCGCCTCGAGGCCGTAGTAGGCGGTGATCATCAGGCCGCAGTCGAACAGCGCCATCTCCACGTGCCGGCCCTTGCCGGTCTTCTCGCGCTGGTAGAGCGCGGCCAGGATGGCCTGCGCCGAGTACATGCCGGTGAACAGGTCCACGGCCGCCACGCCGAACTTCAGCGGCGGCTGGTCGGCCTCGCCGTTCAGCGCCATCAGGCCGGCTTCGCCTTGAACGACGAGGTCGTAGCCGGGGCGCGCGGCTTCCGGGCCGGTGCGGTCGTAACCCGAGATCGAGCAGTAGATGAGGCCCGGGTTCTCCTTGCGCAGCTGCTCGTAGCCCAGGCCCAGCTTGTCGATGCCGCCGAACTTGAAGTTCTGGATCACCACGTCGCATTGCTTCGCCAGGTCGCGCGCGAGCTGCTGGCCTTCGGGCGTCTGCAGGTCGAGCGTGACCGAGCGCTTGTTGCGGTTCACGCTGTTGAAGTAGGCGGTCTCGGTCTTGCCCACGCGCAGGCCCCAGTCGCGGGTGTCGTCGCCGCGGCCCGGGTGCTCCACCTTGATGACCTCGGCGCCCATGTCGGCCAGCACCATGCCGCACCAGGGGCCCGCCAGGATGCGGGACAGATCGAGGACGCGCACGCCGGCAAGCGGCAGCGAGGAATTCAGCGAGGACATGGCTACTCCAGGAAAAACGAAAAGCCCCGTGCGCATGCGCAGGGGGCGGGCAGGGCG
>NZ_JBXASW010000104.1:0-10923 GCF_058809745.1 Variovorax sp. MPBD4-3 | reverse complement strand
CCCCGCAGCGAAATAAAGGAGGAGGGGCGCAGCCCCGGGGGACATTCGCGGAGGGGAGTACCCGGTGGCCTGCGCACTCGCCCCGAACAAATACACACTTTCCTTGAACACAAACGGAGAACGAAGAAATGACTTTGGCAATGAGCTGGGACGAATGGGCCTCGCATGACGGCATCGGCCTGGCCGAACGGGTACGCAAAGGCGAAGTGACCGCAGCGGAACTTGCAGCGCAGGCCGCCGCCGGGATCGCGAAGGTCAACCCGCAACTGGATGCCGTCGTCGAAGTGTTCGACGACGTGGTGGCCGATCCGCTCAAGGACGGCATGAACCCCGAAGGCGTGTTCGCGGGCCTGCCCTACCTCATGAAAGACCTGGGCCCCACCCTCAAGGGCCGGCTGCAGGAATTCGGCTCCATGATGATGCAGGGCCAACGCCCCGCGGCCGACAGCTTCCTCACGCAGCAACTGCGCAAGTCCGGCCTCAACATAGTCGGCCGCAGCACCACGCCCGAGTTCGGCGTGTGCAGCTCGGCAGAGAATTCCATCAGCGTCACCCGCAATCCGTGGGACCTCGAATACACCACCTGCGGCTCGTCCGCCGGCACCGCGGCGGTGGTCGCGGCGGGCGTGCTGCCGCTGTCGCACGCCACCGATGGCGGCGGCTCCATCCGCATTCCGGCGGGCGTGAACGGCAACATCGGCCTGAAGGTGTCGCGCGGCGTGTTCTCGCTGGCACCGGGGCTGTCGGACCTGTCGGGCCTGGTGTCGATCCAGGGCTGCCACAGCCGCACCGTGCGCGACACCGCCGCCTTCGTGGACAACGCGCGCGGCGGCGCACCGGGCGAGTTCATGCCCTTCTGGTCGCCGTCCGAGCCATACAGCGAACTCATCAAGAAAGACCCGGGCCGCCTGCGCATCGCGCTGTCGCACGAGTGGGGCGACTTCCGTGCCACGCCGCATTTCGTGGCCGAGCTGGAGCGCGTGGGCAAGTTCCTCGAAGGGCTGGGCCACCATGTCGAATGGGCGCTGCCCGAGGTCGACTTCCAGACCGCCTTCGCGGCCCAGACCACCTGCTACATCAGCAACTTCGCGCAGGTCATCGACGGCCACCTGCACCGCCTGGGGCTGGAGCGCCCGCCGGCGGAGCTGCTGGAGCCGATCAACATCAAGATCTGGGAAGCGGGGCTGCACACCTCGTACACCGAGCGATCGAAGATGCAGGCGGTGTTCAACACCACCTCGCGCGCCTTCGGCAACTTCTTCCAGCAGTGGGACATCATCCTGACGCCCGTGACCGCGCTGCCCACGCCCAAGGTCGGCACCAGCGAGTACCTCACGACGAGCACCAACCCTTCCGTCTACGACTGGTTCGCCAACCTGTGGAAGAACTTCGCGTACACGCCGCTGGCCAATCTCTGCGGCATGCCGGGCATTTCGCTGCCGATGGCCTCGCAGGAAAACGGCCTGCCGCTGGGCATCCAGGCGCAGGCCGCGCAGGCGAACGACGGGCTGCTGCTTCAGCTGGCCGCGCAGATCGAGCGGGCGCTCGGCGGCAAGTGGAATGCGGGCCAGCGGCCCGGGGTGCACGTCACCAAGAACTGACGACGCGGGTCACAGCAGGTTGCGCAGCGCGGCTTCCACGGCCGCGGCTGTGGCCAGCGGCTTTTCCATGGGGAACAGGTGGGAGCCGTCCAGCATGGTGATGCGGCCCTTGGTGACCTGCTGGGTCATCGTCATGCCCACGCGCTTCATCTCGGCCGACTGGCGACCGCCGATGAATGCGGCCTTGCACCTGAGCGGGTGCGCGCGCAGCAGTGCGCCCAGGGTGTGGGGCAGGGTGTTGTAGATGGCGGTCTCGACGTCGCGGTCGAAGCTCAGGGCGCGGGTGTCGTCGCTGTCGAAGGTGCCGTGGTCGATGTAGTCGTGCAGCACCTGCTCGTCCCATTTCGCGAAGGCCTTCTTGCTGCGGAAGTGCTCGAACACCGCCTCGCGGTGCTCCCAGCTGTTGCGGCGCTTGCGGCTGACCGCGCCGGGCGAAATGCTCTTCATGAGCGGCGTGCGCTTGACCATGTTGAGCGTGTTCGCGCGCCAGCCGCCGAGGATGGGCGAATCGATCAGCACCACGCCGCGCGCCAGCTCGGGGTGGCGCGCCGCGCACATCAGGCTCAGGAAGCCGCCAAGCGAATGGCCGATGAGAAACACCGGGCCGCCCGCGCGGTCGGCGCGTGCCTTGGCGAAGTCGGCCAGCTGCTGCACCAGGTGCGGCCAGTTGTCGGTAACGGGGTACTTCGGGTCGTGCCCGAATTTCTCGATGGCGTCCACCTCGAAGCCGCGATTGCGCAGGCTGTCGAGGACGACGCGGTAGGTGCTGGCGGGAAAGCTGTTGCCGTGCGAGAACACGACGGGCGGCATGGCCATGGCCGAGGCCTCGTTCAGATGAGCTTTTCGTCGGGGGTCGAGATCTTGCGCAACGGGCTGTGGCGCGTGGCCGGCATCTTCAGCGGATGCTCGGTATGGCCGTCGTCCCACACCGGGTCTTCGATGCTGTCGAACACCTCGCGCAGCTTCTGGCCCCAGCTGTTGTGCATCATGCGGTAGTAGGGGTTGTCGGCGTCGATGCAGATCACGCGGTCGGTCTCGAGCTTGTTGGCCTCGTACACCACCAGGTCGAGCGGCAGGCCGACCGACAGGTTCGACTTCATGGTCGAGTCCATCGACACCAGCGCGCACTTGGCGGCTTCGTCCAGCGGGGTCTCGGGTGTGAGGACGCGGTCGAGCACGGGCTTGCCGTATTTCGATTCGCCGATCTGGAAGTAGGGCGTCTCGGTGGTGGCTTCGATGAAGTTGCCGGCCGCATACACCAGGAACAGGCGCATGCCCTCGCCCTTGACCTGCCCGCCGAAGATGAAGGACACGTTGAAGTCCAGCCCCGCATGCTTGAGCGCCTCGGCGTCGCGGTCGTACACATGGCGCACCGCCGAGCCCAGCACCCGGGCGGCGTCGAACATGCTCTTGGCGTTCCAGATGGTGATGGGGTCGCCGGGCGTGCCGTCTTCGCGGGTCTCGCGCAGTTCTTCGATCTGCAGGATTTCGCGCACCGACTGCGAGATGCTCAGGTTGCCCGACGACAGCAGCACCATGACGCGGTCGCCTGGCTGCTCGTAGACGATCATCTTGCGGAAGGTGCTGATGTGGTCCACGCCCGCGTTGGTGCGCGAGTCGGACAGGAACACCAGGCCGGCGTTGAGTTTGATGCCTACGCAGTAAGTCATGAGTTCATCTTGCATGAACGGTGCCCGATCACGCGGCACCGAGTTCACGTTTGTTCAATTTTTGAAGGGCATACAGGGCATCGAGGGCTTCGCGCGGACTCATGGCGTCAGGGTCGAGCGCAGCCAGCGCGGATTCTACGGCGCTGACCAGCGGCGTCTCGGCCACCGGGGGCGGCGCGAACAGGTCGACCTGGGCGCGCGTCTGCGCATGCTGCGACTCCAGCGCTTCCAGCGCCTGCCGGGCATGGTTGACCACCGCCGCGGGCATGCCCGCGAGCCGCGCCACCTGGATGCCGTAGCTCTTGCTGGCCGGGCCGGGCTGCATTTCGTGCAGGAACACGATGTCGCGGCCCGCCTCGGTGGCGCTCACGTGCATGTTCACCGCGCCGTGGTGCGTGGCCGGAAACTCGGTCAACTCGAAGTAGTGGGTGGCGAACAGGGTGAAGGCCTTGCTGCGGTCGTGCAGCTGGGCCGCGATGCCTGCGGCCAGCGCCAGCCCGTCGAAGGTGCTGGTGCCGCGGCCGATTTCGTCCATCAGCACCAGCGACTGGGCCGTGGCGCTGTGCAGGATTTGCGCGGCCTCGGTCATCTCGAGCATGAAGGTCGACTGCGCATTGGCCAGGTCGTCCGCCGCGCCGATGCGGGTGTGGATGGCATCGATCGGCCCCAGCCGGCAGGCGGCCGCCGGCACGTGCGAGCCGATGGAAGCCAGCAGCACGATGATCGCCACCTGCCGCATGTAGGTCGACTTGCCGCCCATGTTGGGGCCGGTGATGACCTGCATGCGCTGCTGCGGCCCGAGCTGCGTGTCGTTGGCGATGAAGCCGCCCGACGACTTTTCGGCCAGCCGGGCCTCCACCACCGGGTGGCGGCCCTGCGAAATCTCGATGCACGGGTGCGACACGAAGCTCGGCGCGCGCCAGTGCAGCGTGTGCGAGCGCTCGGCCAGCGCGCACAGCGCGTCGAGCGTGGCGATGCCGCCGGCCAGCTGCGTGAGCGCGGGCACCGAGGGCTGCAGCGCGTCGAGCAGCTGTTCGTAGAGCCACTTCTCGCGGGCCAGCGCGCGGTCTTGCGCGCTCAGGGCCTTGTCCTCGAAGGCTTTCAGCTCGGGTGTGATGAAGCGCTCGGCGTTCTTCAGCGTCTGGCGGCGGCGGTAGTTGTCGGGCACCTTCGAGAGCGCGCTTTGCGTCACCTCGATGTAGAAGCCGTGCACCCGGTTGAACTGCACCCGCAGGTTGCTGATGCCGGTGCGCTCGCGTTCGCTGACTTCGAGCTTCAGCAAGAAGTCGTCGCAGTTCTCGCTGATGGCGCGCAGCTCGTCGAGTTCGGCGTCGTGCCCGGTGGCGATGACGCCGCCGTCGCGCACCAGCGCCGACGGGTCGGGCTTGATGGCGCTCGCCAGCAGGTCGGCGCAGCCCGGCGGCGGCGCCAGGCGCTCGGTGATCCGGGCCAGCAGCGCGGCGCCGCCGGGCAGCAGCGGCGCCAGTTGCTCCGCCTTGGCCAGCGCCAGGCGCAGCGCCAGCAGCTCGCGCGGGCGCACCTGCCGCAGCGCGATGCGGGCGGCGATGCGCTCCACGTCGCTGGTGTTCTTCAGCTGCTCGCGCAGCGTGCGCCAGGGCGCGGCCGTGGCGCCGAGCACCGTGGCCTGCAGCGCGCCGATGGCTTCGAGCCGCTCCTGCGCCTCGGAGCGGTCGCGCCGGGGCGACAGCAGCCAGCGCTTCAGCAGCCGGCTGCCCATGCCCGTCATGCAGGTGTCGAGCAGCGAGAACATGGTGGGCGATTCTTCGCCGCGCAGCGTCTGCACCAGTTCGAGGTTGCGGCGCGTGGTGGGCGGCAGCTCGATCAGGTCGCCGTCGCGCTCGACCGACAGGCGCTGCACGTGCGACAGCGCGCGGCCCTGCGTGTGCTCGGCATAGCCCAGCAGCGCGGCGGCTGCGGCGTGCGCGTTGGTCAGCGATTCGGCGTTCCAGGCGGCCAGGCTGTTGCTGCCCATCTGCTCGCAGAGCTTGCGCTCGCCCAGGCCGCCGTCGAACTGCCACGCGGGGCGGATCGCCAGCGTGAAGGGCGTGGCGCCGCGCGCGGCCTTCAGGCGCTGCTCGAAGGCCGGCGTGACCTCGGCGCTGTAGAGCAATTCGCTGGGCGCGATGCGCGCGATCCAGGCTTCGAGCGCGTCGGCCGGGCATTCGGCCAGCCGCAGTTCGGCGCCGGTCACGCTGAGCCAGGCCAGCCCGCATGTATTGCGCGAGCCGGCATGCACGGCCAGCAGCAGCGATTCGCTCTTGTCGTTGAGCAGCTCGGCGTCGGTCAGCGTGCCGGGCGTGACCACGCGCACCACCTTGCGCTCGACCGGGCCCTTGCTGGCGCCGACCTCGCCCACCTGCTCGCAGATGGCGACCGATTCGCCCAGCTTGATGAGCCGCGCGAGGTAGGTGTCGACCGCGTGGAAGGGCACGCCGCACATCACCACCGGCTGGCCGGCCGACTGGCCGCGCTGGGTGAGCGTGATGTCGAGCAGGCGCGCGGCCTTCTCGGCGTCGCCCCAGAAGAGCTCGTAGAAGTCGCCCATCCGGTAGAACAGCAGGGTGTCCGGATGGTCGGCTTTCAGGCCCAGGTACTGGGCCATCATGGGCGTGTGCGCAGAGACGTCTGACTTGTTCATTTCAATCAATAACTTGCGATCCGTGCCACCGGCGCGCGGGGGCGGCAGTGCCGGGCGCCATGGAGCGGCGGCCTGCCTCCGCGGAACTGGGGGGCTTGCTGGGGGAGTGCATGGGGGAGCGCGGCGCCGGAGCCCGCATGTGCACGGGCGGAATGCCGTGGCATTTTACGTTCGGTGCGCGCCGCGCCGGGCTGCTGCCGGCCTCAGCCCGGCGCCCGGCCGTGCAGCGGCTCTTCATGCCCCATCGCGCGGTTGCGCCCGATTTCCTTGGCCTTGTACAGCGCGCTGTCGGCGGCCTCGATGAGCCGCTGCTCGGGCCCGCTGGCCTGCGTGCCCCACAGGGTGGCAGCGCCGATGCTCACGGTGACACGTTCATGCGGGCTGGCGCGATGCGGAATGTCCAGCTCGCGCACATGTGCGAGCAACTGGTCGGCGACGGCCAGGGCGCCGGGCAGCTCGGTGTTGGGCAGGATGACCGCCAGTTCCTCGCCGCCGTAGCGCGCCACCAGGTCGCCCGGGCGCCTGACGCATTGCCGCAAGGCGTCGGCGACCGCCCTCAGGCATTGGTCGCCGGCCACGTGGCCGTATTCGTCGTTGAAGCGCTTGAAGTAGTCCAGGTCGAGCAGCAGCAGCGCGAGGCTGGTTCCTTCGCGCACCGCGCGGCGGCATTCCTGAGACAGCACCTCGTCGAAGCTGCGGCGGTTGGCCAGCCCGGTGAGCTGGTCCTGCGTGGCCAGCACGGCCAGCCGGCGGTTGGCCTGCAGCAGGTCCTCGCGCGCGGCCCTCAGCGAGGCCTCGGCGCTGACACGCCGGCCGATGTTGATGATCAGCCGCCAGCCCACCGCGGCCATCGCCGCGAGCAGGGCTCCCACGACGCCGACCGTCAGCAATGCCTGCTGCCGCCAGGCCTGCAGTGCCTCGTCGTGGCGCAGCGTGACCGTGGTCAGCACCGGGTAGCGGTCGCTCTTGCGGAAGGCGTAGAGCCGTTGCCGCCCGTCCATGCTGGAGCGGAACGAGGCCGTACCCACCGTGCCGGCAAAGTGGCGCTGGAAGTTGGCCGACTTGGAAAAATCGAGCCCGATGTCCTGTTCGCGGTAGGGATAGAGCACCAGCATCTTTCCGGCGTTGGTCGTCAGGCTGATGGTGCCGCTGCTGCCCAGGGCGATGGTGCCGAAGGCGCGCAGGAAATTTGCCAGGCCCAGCCCGATGACCGCGACGCCGGCGAATCTGCCCTCGCGGTCTTCCAGACGCCGGCTGACCGTGATTCCCCATTCCCCCGAGAACGGGTTGCGCAGCGGCGGACTGATGAAGATCTCGTTCGAGCGGGTCTCGCGATGGTGCGTGAAGTAGGGCCGCTGCGCGCTGTTGGTGCCCGGCGGGACTTGCCCCTTGGAGTAAAGCAGCCAGTTGCCCTGGGCGTCGAGGACGGCCACGCCATCGAGCTGGTCGAGCATGCGCTTCTGGTGCTCGATCAGCGACTGCACGCGCTGCAGGTGCCCGTGCGCGTCGTCTTCCGAAACCAGGGTGTCGGCCACGCCCTGCAGCAGCATGTCGCTCTGCGTGAAGACGCCTTCGGCATAGATGTTCAGCGCCTTGGCCAGGTTGAGATTGTTGGTGTCGGCCGCGGCCAGCGTCTGGTGGCGCACCACCCAGAGCTGCCAGGCCGTGGCAGTCGACACCGAAACCATGACGGCCAGAAGCAGGGCCTTTGCAAGGCCAACGTCCCGCTTCACTTGATCGATTCCCCGTACGAACTCGTTTCCATGATCCTCCCCCCTCATCTATTTATATGTCCGTTTGCCAGGCGGACGAGCGCGAACTCTAGCCGACCAACCTGAATCGGCTGTGGCACGCGCGCAGCAAGCCGCCTGCGCCGCCTCGTGGCACCATGCGCAGATTGCACCAACGTGAACTGCGGGAGTACCGATGCTCATCAATTGCGTCGCCTATGAAAACGGCTCCAAGCTCGCCGACATCTCGGTCGAGGACATCAGCGACTACATCTCCCGGCCGGGCTGCTTCGTATGGGTGGCGCTCAGCGACGCCTCCGACGCCGAGCTCGGCGAAATGCAGAAGGAATTCAACCTGCACCCGCTGGCCGTGGAAGACGCCCACCACGGCCACCAGCGCCCGAAGGTGGAGGAATACGGCGATTCGCTGTTCGTGGTCATGCACCTGGTGGAGCCATCGCCCGAGGGCGAGCACTGCACCAACGTGGGCGAGGTCGACGTGTTCGTCGGCAAGAACTACGTGCTGTCGGTGCGCAATCGCAGCCAGCAGGGCTTCCTGGGCGTGCGCGAGCGCTGCGAGCGCGAACCCGAGCTGCTGCGCAACGGCGCGGGCTTCGTGCTCTATGCGCTGATGGACGCGGTGGTCGACCGCTACTTTCCGGTGATCGACGCGCTGGAAGTGGAACTGGAGGCCATCGAGCAGCAGATCTTCGGCCAGGGCGGCGCGGCGCGCGACAAGATCAAGCAGCTGTACGACCTCAAGCGCCGCAGCATGACCCTCAAGCGCGCCGTGGCGCCGCTGCTGGAGGCGGCCGGCAAGATGCACGGCGGGCGGGTGCCGCAGATCTGCATGAGCTCGCAGGAGTATTTCCGCGACGTGGGCGACCACCTGGGCCGCATCAACGGCTCCATCGACGCGGTGCGCGACACCATCGCCACCGCCATCCAGGTGAACCTGTCGATGGTGACCATCGAGGAGAGCGAGGTCACCAAGCGGCTCGCCGCCTGGGCCAGCATCTTCGCGGTGTGCACCGCGTTCGCCGGCATCTGGGGCATGAACTTCGAGCACATGCCGGAGCTGAAATTCCGCTACGGCTACCCGGTGGCGCTGGCGCTGATCGTCAGCACCTGCAGCTACCTGTATTACCGCTTCAGGCGCGCCGGCTGGCTCTGACGGGCGCCGGCGCTCGCTAATGCCAAACTAATAAACATGTAGATAATCTAGTCCCTTATGAAAAGGGACTTCACCCAGCGCTTCGGCTTCCTCGTCAAGAGCGTGGGCAAGCTCTACAGCGAAGAGTTCGACCGCCTCGCGCGCGAACGCATCGGACTCACCAGCGCCCAGTGCCGCCTGCTCGGCGCGCTGGCCATGCATGACGAAGACGAGCCTCTGTCGCAGGCCGAACTCGCGCAGCGCCTCGACCTCACGCCGATGGCCGTGGCCGGCCTGTGCGACCGCATGGCCGCGGCAGGCTGGATACGCCGCGAACCCAGCCCGACCGACCGCCGCGTCAACAGGATCCACCTGGAGCCCAGCGCCGAAGAAGCGCTGGACGCCGCGCTGAGCATCAGCGACGGGCTCAACGCCCGCGTGATGTCGGTGCTGTCCCAGGCCGAGCGCGCCCAGTTGCTGGGCCTGCTCGGCAAGGTGCACGGCAGCCTGGTCGACATCACCTCGGGCGGAGGGCAGAAACCATGAGCGTCGCGCCCGGAACCACGGTGCCGCACCGCGGCATGATCACCATCTCGATCATGCTGGCGACCATCATGCAGGCGCTGGACACCACCATCGCCAACGTCGCGCTGCCGCACATGCAGGGCAGCCTGCAGGCCTCGCAAGACCAGATCACCTGGGTGCTGACCTCGTACATCGTGGCCTCGGCCATCGCGCTGCCACTGACCGGCTGGCTCTGCGGGCACTGGGGCAGGCGGCGGGTCTTCATCATCTCGGTGATCGGCTTCACCGTGGCTTCGGCGTTGTGCGGGCTCGCGACCTCGCTGGTCGGCATCGTGGCGGCGCGGCTGCTGCAGGGCATCTTCGGCGCGGCGCTGGTGCCGCTGTCGCAGGCGGTGCTGCTGGACATCAACCCGCGCGAGAAGGTCGGCCAGGCCATGGCGATCTGGGGCGCGGGCATCATGGTCGGGCCCATCCTGGGGCCGCTGCTGGGCGGCTGGCTCACCGAGAACTTCGACTGGCGCTGGGTGTTCTTCATCAACCTGCCGGTGGGCATCTTCGCCTTCTGGGGCATTGCGCGATATCTGCCGGAGAGCCGGCCCAAGGGCGAGAAGCTCGACATCTTCGGTTTCGTGACGCTGAGCCTGGCCATCGGCATGCTGCAGCTCTTTCTGGACCGGGGCGAGCAGCTGGACTGGTTCGACTCGTGGGAGATCAAGCTCGAAGCGGCCGCCGCGCTGGTGGCCTTCGGCTTCTTCGTGGTCCATACGTGGACGGTGCAGGGCGTTTCATTCTTCGACCGCGACCTGCTGAAGGACCGCAACTTCGTCACCGGCCTTCTCTTCGCCTTCATCGTCGGCATGATCCTGTTCGCGACGATGGCGCTGCTGCCCAACTTCCTGCAGGGCCTGATGGGCTACCCGGTGGTCTACACCGGCGAGGTGACGGCGCCGCGCGGCGTCGGCACCATGATCGCGATGATCATCGTCGGGCGGCTGGTGCAGAAGGTGGACGTGCGCGCCATCATGGCGGTGGGCTTCAGCCTCACCGCGTTTTCGCTCTACCAGATGACGCGGCTCACGCTGCAGATGGACAGCACGCTGATCGTCGTCTCGGGCTTCATCCAGGGGCTGGGCATCGGCTTCACCTTCGTGCCGCTGTCGACCGCCACCTTCGCCACGCTGGCCCCGCGGCTGCGCAACCAGGGCACGCCCATCTTCAGCCTGCTGCGCAACATCGGCAGCAGCGTGGGCATCTCGATCGTGCAGGCGCTGCTGACCGAAGGCTCCAGCAAGGCGCATGCGCAAATCGCCTCGACCGTGGCGCCCGGCAACCAGGCGCTTTCCACGCTGCCGCAGATGATGTCGCCGGACACGATGACCGGGCTGGCGCTGCTCAATGCCGAAGTGACGCGGCAGGGGGCGCTGGTCGGCTATTTGGATGACTTCGCGATCATGATGATCATCACTGTGCTGGCGATTCCGCTTCTGCTGCTGATTCGAAGCCCCAAGCGGAGTGCGGCGGCGTCGGGGCCTGCGGAAGTGCCGCATTGAATTTCTCCCTCCCCCGCTGGGGGAGGGTCGGGGTG
>NZ_JBXASW010000103.1:0-11092 GCF_058809745.1 Variovorax sp. MPBD4-3 | reverse complement strand
CCCTCCCCTCTGTCTTCGACACCCGCGTGAGCGACGCCCAGCGGCACAACGGCACCATCGAGGGCATGGCCGCCGCGGTGTTGCGCGACAACCACGGCCCGCTGGTGCTGTGCGGCGCGTCGATGGGCGGCATGGTCGCGATGGAAGCGGCCCGCCAGGCGCCCGATCGCATCGTCGGCCTTGCCCTGCTGGGCACCAGCGCGCGGCCCGAGACGCCCGAGATGTTCACGCTGCGCGAAGGCGCCATCGAGTACTTCGAGCGCGGCGAGCTGCGCGACGTGATCGAGCCGAACGTCTACTTCGCCTTCCACCCCGCGCAGGCGGCCGATGACGTGCTGGTGCGGCGCTACCTCGACATCGTGCTGGGCGCGGGCGCGCAGCAGCTCATCAGCCAGAACCGCGCCGTGATGCGGAGGCCCGACGCGCGGCTGCACCTGGGCTCGGTGCGTGCGCCGGTGCTGCTGATGTGCGGCGACGACGACAAGCTCGCGCCGCCCGAGTGCACCCGTGAGATGGCCGCGCTGCTGCCGCAGGCCGAGGTGGTGTGGGTGCCCGCCTGCGGCCACATGCTGACGATGGAGAAGCCGGAGCTCGTCAACGCCGCTTTGAACGGCTGGCTCGCGAAGCACTTCGGCTGAGCCTCGCGGCCGCTCTCGTGGCGATCGCCGAAGGCGGGTGGGAGCGCTTCCGAGCGCGCCCTGGGGTCAGGCCGACGACCGCACCGCGATACCTTCGGCCTGCAGCCGTTCGCGGATGCGGCGCGCGAAAGCCAGCGCATGGGCGCCGTCGCCATGCAGGCACACGGTCTGTGCGTTGACGGGCACGACGCTGCCGTCGATGGCCGTCACGCGGCGGTCCCGCGCCATCGAGAGCGTCTGCGCGATCGCGCGCTCTTCGCTGTCGATGAGCGCGCCGGGCTGGCTGCGCGGCACGAGGCTGCCGTCGGGCATGTAGCCACGATCGGCGAACACCTCTTCGACAGGCTCCAGGCCGGCACGGCGGGCGGCGTCGATCATGCGGCTGCCCGCGAGGCCGAAGAACCTGAGCGTGGGGTCGAAGCGGCGCACCGCCTCGCACAGCGCGTCGGCGAGCTCCGGTTCCTTCGCGGCCTGGTTGTAGAGCTGGCCGTGGGCCTTCACGTGCGACAGCCTGCCGCCCTCCGCCTTCACGATGGCCGCCAGCGCGCCGATCTGGTAGAGCACGTTGGCCACGATCTCGTCGGGCGGCAGGTGCATGGTGCTGCGGCCGAAGTTCTCGCGGTCCGGGAAGCTGGGGTGCGCGCCGATGGCCACGCCGTGGCGCATTGCCCAGCGCACGCACTGCTGCATGGTCTTGGCGTCGCCGGCGTGCCAGCCGCAGGCGATGTTGGCGGAGCTCACCAGCGCGAGCAGTTCTTCGTCGCTGCCGGCGCCTTCGCCGAGGTCTGCGTTGAGGTCGATGTGCATGGGGCGTTTCCTTTGCGGAAAGTCTATGCCCTGCCCGGCCAGCCTGTAGCGGCCAACCCCTGCGCCACCTGCGCAAGATAGCGCTGCTGCTGCGCCCATGCGGCCAGCGCCTGCGGCTGGTCGACCTGCACCAATCGCAGCCTGCCGTTCAGCGGCGCCTGCGCCAGCTTCCACAGGTCGGCGCGGATCACCACGCCGATGCGCGGGTAGCCGCCAGTGGTCTGCGCATCGCCCATCAGGATGATCGGCTGGCCCGACGGCGGCACCTGCACCGTGCCGGGGATGACGCCCGACGACAGCATGTCGCCGCCGCGCTTGCGCTTGAGCTCGGCGCCCGCGAGCCGGCTGCCCATGCGGTTGCTCTGCGGCGTGATGCGCCACTGCTCCCCCCACAGCAGTTCGCGCGCGGCCAGGGTGAACTGCTCGAACTCGGGGCCGGGCAGCACGCGCAGGGCGATGGCGCCGTCGGCTTCCGTGGGGCCCCAGTCCGGCCCGCGCACGCCGAAGGGGCGGCGGGCGAGCTGTGCGGCGTCGAGCCTGGGCGTGCCCAGCGGCAGGCGGTCGCCCTTGCGCAGCGGGCGCCCCTGATGGCCGCCGAAGCCGGCCTTCAGGTCGGTGCTGCGCGAGCCCAGGATCTGCGGCACGTCGATGCCGCCCGCCACCGCGAGCCAGCTGCGCAGCCCGGCTTTCGCCGCGCCAGGCGAGTTCGCGCCGTAGAGCTTCAGGACCTGGCCGGCCGCCACCGGCACGCTCCAGCAGGCGCGCAGCGGCACGCCGTCGAGCCTGGCCGTGAAGTCGTCGCCGGTCAGCGCGATGCGCGTGGCGGCTTCGAAGCGAAGCTCGCAGCCGCCCATGGTGAGTTCGAGGCCCGCGGCGCCGTCGGCGTTGCCCACGAGCCGGTTGGCCAGCGTGAGCGAAAGCACGTCGAGCGCGCCGCCGGGGCAGATGCCGAGCTGGCGATGGCCGTGCCGCCCCAGGTCTTGCACCGACGCGAGCACGCCGGGTTTCTGGACGACGATCATGCCTGCACGCTTTCCGCGACGAAGCGCACGCGGTCGCCGGGGCGCAGCAGCGTGGGCGGTGCGGCCTTGGGGTCGAACAGCTCGAGCGGGGTACGCCCGATCAGTTGCCAGCCGCCGGGCGAGGCCAGCGGGTAGATGCCGGTCTGCTCGCCGCCGATGCCGACCGAACGCGCGGGCACCGCGGTGCGCGGCTCCGCCCGGCGCGGCGTGGCGAGTTCGGGTGGCAGGCCGCCCATGAAGGCGAAGCCCGGCAGGAAGCCGAGCAGGTACACGACGTATTCGCCCGCGCTGTGGCGCCGCACCACCTCGGCCGGCGTGAAGCCGGTGTGCGCCGCGACGTCCGCCAGGTCGGGCCCGTGCTCGCCGCCGTAGGCCACCGGGATCTCGACCAGCCGGCCCAGGGCGCCGCCGGACGGCAGCTTCGGCCAGGTTTCGAGCACGTGGGCCGTGAGGGTGTCGAGGTCGATCGCGGTCGGGTCGAAGGTCAGCGTGAGGTTGTTCATGCCCGGCAGCGTCTCGCCGACGCCCGGCCATTGGCGTGCACGCTCGGCGAGCGCCCAGATGCGCTGCTGCTGCGCCAGCGTGGCGGGCGCCGGCAGCTCGCACAAGAGCGCTGCATCGCCCAGGAGATGCAGCCGGGGCGGCGGGGTGCCGCTCATCGAGGCTTATTCACGGCCGAGGCTGCGAACCTTGGCGGCGAGCTGCTGCTCCACGTTGGGAGAGACGAACTTGTGGACCTCGCCGCCGAGCATGGCGATCTCGCGCACGAAGGTGCTGGAGATGAACTGGTACTTGTCGCTGGGGGTCAGGAACACGGTCTCGACGTCGGGCATCAGCGAGCGGTTCATGCCCGCGAGCTGGAACTCGTAGTCGAAGTCGGTCACGGCGCGCAGGCCGCGCACCATGGCCTTGCCGCCCCGCGCGACGACGAAGTCGCGCAGCAGGCCGGAGAAGCTCTCGACAGTGACCTGGTCGCTGTAGGGCTTCACCGCCTCGCGGGCCATGTCCATGCGCTCGGACAGCGTGAAGAGCGCCTTCTTGTGGTGGCCCGCCGCGACGGCGACGATCACCTTGGAGAAGAGCTGGGTTGCGCGCCGCACCACGTCCTCGTGACCGAGGGTGATGGGGTCGAAAGTGCCGGGGTAAACCGCGATCACGTTGCTGGCCATGGTTGCTTCTTCCTCATGCTGCCGATGCGGCTTGTTCGGCGGATTATGCAGTCCCCTCCGGAGCGGGCCGAAGCAGATGGGCATGCACGGCGCCGGCCTTCAGGTAACGGAAGCCGGCGAGGCCGAAGGCGGCGAGCTCTTCGTCGCTCCAGCGGCGCGGCGCCTCGAGGTACACCGAGCCCCCGGCACGCAGCGCGCGCGCGGCCGCGCGCAGGGCGGGCTCGTAGAGCGCGGTGCTGTCGAACGGCGGATCGAGGAACACGGCGTCGAGGCTGCCGGCGGGAGTGCGCTCCAGCGCCGTCACGCCGTTGCCGCGCTCGATGCGCACGGCCTCGGCCGACAGCTTGGCCTTGGCGGCCTGCAACTGCGCGACCAGTGCGGCGTCCTGCTCGCACAGCAGCACGCTGGCGGCACCGCGCGAGGCGGCTTCCAGGCCCAGCGCGCCGGTGCCGGCGAAGGCGTCGACGCAGTGCCAGCCCGGCAGCTCGCCGCCGCCGGCCCCGGCCAGACTCGCGAGCCAGTTGAAGAGGGTTTCGCGCACGCGGTCGGGCGTGGGGCGCAGGCCGGGCTTGTCGGCCACGGCGAGGCGGGTGCGCTTCCATTCGCCGCCGATGATGCGCACCTCGCTGGGCTTCGATGGGCGCCTGGTTGCGGCGGGACGGGCGGCTGGGGCGGCTTTCTTCTGGGGCATGCGGCGAGCTTAACGCCCGGCGCCCCTCGGCCCGGAGCCCGCTTCAGAGCCCGCTGAAGGCGCGATGGGCCAGCATGGCGGCCAGCAGGAGCATGGTGCCGCCGATGAGCCCGTCGAGCATCTGCCAGGCGCGCGGCCGGGCGAACACCGGCGCGAGCAGGCGTGCACCGAAGCCCAGCGAGGTGAACCACAGCGCGCTGGCCGTGGCCGCGCCCGCCACGAACCAGACCTTCAACAACCCCGCGTACTGCGCGCCGGCACTGCCCACGAGCAGCACGGTGTCGAGGTAGACATGCGGATTCAGCAGCGTGAAGCCCGCAGCCTGCGCGACCACGGCCGCGCGCGACAGCGACACGCCCTGCGCGCTGGCCTGCAGCGCGGCGGGCCGGCGCGAACGCCAAAGCGCCTTCAGCCCGTAGCCGCAGAGAAAGACGGCGCCGAATGCCGCCAGCACGGTCGCCAGCATCGTGCGGCCCTTCAGCGCCTGCGCCATGCCGGCCACGCCGGCGCCGATCAGCAAAGCGTCGCTGGCCGCGCAGAACAGCACCACCGCGCCCACGTGCTCGCGGCGCAAGCCCTGGCGCAGTACATAGGCGTTCTGCGCGCCGATGGCGACGATGAGGACCAGGCTCATGAGGAGCCCGTTGGCGAAGGCGGGGGTGGCTTGTACGGCTTGCATGGTCCGAGCTTGCAGCCTGCGCGCAGTTAATTCAAACTAAACTTTCTAACGCCGATTCAGTTTTACTTCATCTCCATCATGCTCGACTATGCCGCCCTGAACGCCCTTGCAGCCGTCGTGCGCGAGGGCAGCTTCGAACGCGCGGCCCGCGCGCTCCACGTCACGCCGTCGGCGGTGTCGCAACGCATCAGGCAGCTCGAAGAGCGCACCGGCGGCGCCTTGCTCGTGCGCGGCCAGCCCTGCGTGGCAACGGAGGCGGGGCTGCAGCTGTGCCGGCATGTCGAGCGCGTGGGCATGCTGGAGCACGAACTGCGCGACGCCATGCCCGTGCTGGGCATGGGCAGTGGCGAGGCCGCCGACGAGCGGCTGACGGTGCGCGTGGCCGTCAACGCCGACAGCCTGGCGACCTGGTTCATCGCGGCGGCGGCAGCCTTCACCGCGCAGGCACGGACGGTGCTGCTCGACCTCACGGTGGACGACCAGGACCACACGGCCGAGCGGCTGCGCAGCGGCGCGGTGCTGGCGGCCGTCACGGCGCTGGCGAAGCCGGTGGCGGGCTGCAACAGCGAGGCGCTGGGCACGGTGCACTACGTGGCGGCCGCGAGCCCGGCATTCGTGCGCGACCATTTCGCCAAGGGCGTGGGTGCGCGCACGCTGGCGAACGCGCCGAGCCTGGTGTTCGACCGCAAGGACCGGCTGCAGGCGCGCTGGGTGCGGCGCATCTGCCACCGCAATGTCGAGACGCCGCGGCACTGGGTGCCCTCGCCCACCGCTTTCGTCGAGGCGGCATGCGCCGGCATGGGCTGGGGCATGCACCCGGCCAGCATGGTGGCCGGCGCCATCCGCGAAGGCAGGCTGGTGGAACTGGTGCCCGGCTCGACGCTGCCGGTGCCGCTCTACTGGCAGCAGGCGCGCGCGGCGCCGCGCCTGCTGGAAAAACTCGGCGCCGCCGTTCGCGCGGCCGCCAGCCAGGGGCCGCACGCCCTGGCCTAGTCGCTTTACTGCGGCTGCGCCTTGGCGGAGGCCTGGGCGGGCTTGCCGCCCACCACCACCGTCACCATGCGCTCCGGCTGCAGCTTGCGCTGGAAGGCGGCCTTGATGTCGGCCGCCGTGACCGCGTTCATGCGCGCGGTCCATGTGTCGAGGTAGTCCAGCGGCAGATCGTGCCAGGCGATGTTGGCCACGTTGCCGATCAGCTTGCGGTTGCTGTCGAGCAGCAGCGGGAAGCCGCCGATCACGTTGTCCTTGGCGGCCTTCAGCTCGCTGGCGGTCGGGCCTTCGGCCACGAATTTCGCGAGCACCTCGCGCGACACCTTCACCGCTTCCTCGGCCTGGTCGGGCCGGGTCTGGAAGCCGATGCGGAACGCGCCCGCCTCGAGCCCCGGCGCGAAGCCGCTGTAGATGCTGTAGGTGAGCCCGCGCTTCTCGCGCACCTGGTCGGTCAGCCGCGACACGAAGCCGCCGCCGCCGAGCACGTAGTTGCCCAGCGTGAGCGCGAAGTGGTCCGGGTCCTTGCGCGGATAGCCGGGCTGGCCGATGAAGACATGGGCCTGCGCCGAGTCGAACGGAATGCGCTCTTCCCTAGGCGCGGTCAGCGCGGCCACGGGCGCGATGGCCGGCAGCGGCGTGCAGGCCTCCGGTCCGGGCAGGCGCGACAGCAGCGTGTTGGCGAGCGTCTCGGCCTCGGCGCGCGTGACGGCGCCGACGATGCTGAGCTTGGCGCGGCACGGCACCATCAGCTGCTCGTAGCGCTGGCGCATGGCGGCGGTGTCGATGCGCGCCAGCGTTTCCTCGGTCACTTCCTGGCCGTAGGGATGCGTGCCGTACACCGTCTGCGCGAAGGCGCGGCCCGCAACGGTCGCGGGCTTGGTGTTGGCCTCCTTGATGGCGGCGTTGATGCGCTCGCGCTCGCGCTGCCACACGTCGTCGGGGAAGGCCGGCTCGCCGATCTCGCGCGAAGCCAGCGCGACGGCCTTGTTCAGCAGCGCCGGGTCGGACAGCGTGCGCAGCGAATAGCTGGTGCGGTCGGTGCCGGCGCTCACGTCGAAGCTGGCGCCCAGGTCGGCCCAGGCTTCGCCGAGGGCATTCTGGTCGAGCGCGGGCTCGCCGCCCTTGCCTGCGCGCACGCCCTTCTCGACCATCGCGGCCGTGGTGCTGGCCAGGCCGGCCTGCGGGGCCGGGTCGCGACGGCTGCCGGCGTCGAAGTCGAGCTGCATGTCGACGATCGGCAGCGCGTTGGTCGACGCCAGATAGATCTTGGCGCCGTTGGCGAGCGTCCAGTGCTGGATGGGCAGCGCGGCATGCGCGCCGGTCATGCCCGTGAGGGCCGCCACGCCTGCGAACAGCAGGGCGCGTGCGGTTTTCTTGAGAGTCTTCGTCATGGAATCGTGACCTTTCAGCGCAGCTCGCCCGCGGGCGCAGCGAAACCGCGGCCGCGCTTGGCCTCGGGCGGCAGGGGCCGCAGCGTGGCGACCGTGAGCTGGTCGTCGCCGAAATACTTCGCGGCCACGGCCTGCACCTGCGCGGCCGTGACGGCTTGCAGCCGCGCGACGATGCGTTCGCTGGCGTCCAGCGGCAGTCCCTGGATCCAGTTGCTGCCGAGTTCGCGCGCCTGCGCCATCACCGAGTCGCGCTTGTAGGTTTCGCTCGCCACCCATTGCGTCTTGACCCGGGCCAGCTCCGCTTCGCCCACGCCTTCCTTGGCGATGCGCGCCACCTGCGCGCGCAAGGCGGCCTCGACCGCCTCGGCGCTCTTGCCGGCGGCCGGCACGCCTTCGAGCACGAAGAGCTGCGGCCCGCGGCCGATGAAGCCCGCATAGGCGCCGGCCGAATCGGCGACGCGGTCGGGGCCCTGCGTGAGCGCGCGGTCGAGCCGCGCGCCGGCATAGCCGTCGAGCACGGCGGACAGCACCACCAGCGCCCAGGAGTCGCTGTTCACGTCGTCGATGTTCGCGATCTGCGGCACGCGGTAGGCCAGCGACACATAGGCCTGCTCGGCGGGCGCCTTGAATTCGAGGCGGCGGATGCCGCGCTGCACCGGCTCCACGCGCGGCTTGCGCACGGGCACCGCGCGCGAGGGGATGCGGCCGTAGTACTTCTCGGCCATCGCGCGGACCTGGGCCACGTCGACGTCGCCGGCCACCACCAGCACGGCGTTGGCGGGCACGTACCAGCGCTGGTGGAAGTCGCGCACGTCGGCCGGGGTCATGGCGTCGAGGTCGCTCATCCAGCCGACCACGGGGCGGTGGTAGGGCGACGCGATGAAGACGGCGGCGTTCTGCTGCTCGCCGAGCAGGGCGCGCGGCTGGTCTTCGGTGCGCAGGCGGCGCTCTTCCTTGACGACTTCGATCTCGCGCTTGAACTCGTCGTCGGGCCACTGGTTGTTGGCGAAGCGGTCGGATTCGAGCTTCATCACCTGCTCGAGGCTGCCGACCGGGATCTGCTGGTAGTAGCCGGTGTAGTCGCGGGTGGTGAAGGCGTTTTCCTGGCCGCCGAGGGCCGCCACGCGGCGCGAGAACTCGCCGGGCTTGATGTCCCTGGTGCCCTTGAACATCATGTGTTCGAGCGCATGTGCGACGCCGGAGGTGCCGTCGACTTCGTCGAGGGAGCCGACGCGCACCCAGACCATCTGCACCGCCGTGGGCGAGCGCCGGTCGGGCTGGACGATCAGCGTCATGCCGTTGGCAAGGGTGAATTGCTGGGGTCCCGGCGCAGCCGCGGCGGCGGCGGACGAAGCGGCGGGGGCCGGAGTGGACTGGGCCTGCGCAGGCATGGCCCACGGCGCCACGAGCGCCATCGCCAGCACCGCACCAGACGCAGCACGGCGTGGCGGGAGGTGTTTCATAGAATGGGTCGGATTGTAAAAAGCTCCTGATGTTCAGTTTCTTCAAGAAAAAACCGCCTGCCGATGCCCCGGTCGCGCCGGCGCCCCCTCCGGCCGCCGCGCCAGCGCCTGCCCCGGAGCCCGCGCCCACGCGCTCGGTGTTCTCGCCTTCGAGCTGGTTCGGCTCGAAGCCTGCGGCGGAGGAAGCGCCTGCCGCGCCTGCGCCTGCACCGGCCCCTGCTCCAACGCCCGCTCCGGCACCAGCACCAGCACCTGCACCTGCCGCCCCTGCGCCGGTCGTCGCGGCGCCGGCGCCAGCCCCGGTGGTGGCCGCTCCGCCTGCGGCACTGGCGCCTGTCTTCGCTCCCGCGCCAGCTCCGGCGCCTGCCCCCGTCCCGGCTCCCTCCCCGGTCGCCTCGGCGCCGGCGGTCCCCGAGCGCAAGAGCTGGCTCGACAAGCTCAAGACCGGCCTGCGCAAGACCGGCACCGGCATCCAGGCCGTCTTCGTCAATGCCCAGATCGACGACGCGCTCTATGAAGAGCTCGAGTCCGCCCTGCTGATGGCCGACACCGGCGTCAAGGCGACCGAGTACCTGCTCGACGACCTGCGCGGCCGCGTCAAGCGCCAGATGGCCACCGACGCGGCCCAGGTCAAGGTCCTGCTGGCCGAGGCGATCGCCGACCTGCTCAAGCCGCTGGAGAAGCCGCTGGTCATCGGCCAGTTCACGCCCACCGTCATCATGGTGGCCGGCGTCAACGGCGCGGGCAAGACCACTTCCATCGGCAAGCTCACCAAGCACCTGGCCACCGAAGGCGCGTCGGTGCTGCTGGCCGCGGCCGACACCTTCCGGGCTGCCGCACGCGAGCAATTGCTGGTCTGGGCCGACCGCAACACGGTAGAGATCGTGAGCAACGAGGGCGGCGACCCCTCCGCCGTGAGCTTCGACGCGGTGAATGCCGGCAAGGCGCGCGGCAAGGACGTGGTGCTGGTCGACACGGCCGGCCGCCTGCCGACGCAGCTGCACCTGATGGACGAGCTCAAGAAGATCAAGCGCGTCGTCACCAAGGCCGACGCCACGGCGCCGCACGAGGTGCTGCTGGTGATCGACGGCAACACCGGCCAGAACGCGCTCGCGCAGGTCAAGGCCTTCGACGAGACGCTGGGCCTCACGGGCCTGATCGTCACCAAGCTCGACGGCACGGCCAAGGGCGGCGTGCTGTGCGCCATTGCGCGCGAAAGGCCGATCCCGGTGTACTTCATCGGCGTGGGCGAGAAGCTGGAAGACCTGGAGACCTTCGACGCGCGCGAGTTCGCGCAGGCGCTGCTCGGCTGACGCGGTCCGTGCCCCACCCATAAAAAAACGGCCCCGGCTTGCACCGGGGCCGTTTCTCTTTTCTTCTTTTCTTCTCTTCTCCCCCCTCGCCGGGTCAGAGACCGAACGGCGATGTCGGCATGCACAGGGCGGGCCCCGTGCAATTGCTGGCCTTGTAGTAGTAGTTGCGCGTCTGCGAGTTCACGATCATCGGGCCGATGAGGGCGAAGCCGGTCGCGCCCAGCGTGTTCGACTGCTCGATCTCCGCTGCCAGCGTGTCCTTCGGAACCAGCGCCTGGTAGGTGAAGGTGCTGGACTGCGAAAGGTCCTTGGCGAAGATGTTCCCGAAGCTGTACGGCCCCCTGAAGCGGAAGCCGCGAGCGCCCGCCTCCTCGAACTGCGCCAGGGTCGCGCCGACGTCGGATGCGTCGTCTTTCACTTCATAGGCGAACGTGGAATTGCCGACCGAGCTCTTCTCGAAGACCGCGACCATCGCCGAGCCGAACCCGTAGGCCGGCGCGGTATTGAAGTAGCCCTCCGCGCCCTGCGCGTTGCCACGGGCGATGAAGTCGGACCTGCTGGCCGCCGCGGCCTCGGTGCGGTAGGTGTAGGTGGCGCTGGTGCCGCTGTCCTTGCGATAGATCATCACCGGCACGTTGTTCACGCTGCTTGCGCCAGCCCAGCGATAGCCGCGCCCGCCCGCTTCGTTGGCCTGGGCCAGGAAGGCATCCGCGTCCGCCGGCGTCGCCTTCGTCTCGTAGACGTAGGTGATGTCGCCGGTCTTGTAATAGACGTTGGCGCCGGCACCGGACTGGGCCGCCGTCAACGCGCCGAGGAACCTGTAGCCCTTCGCACCTTCGGTATTGAGGTCGTTCAGGAAAGCCGCGCCATCCGCCGGATACGGCACCTGCTCGTACAGGAAGGTGCTGGTGGCCGGCGCGGGCGCGGGC
>NZ_JBXASW010000102.1:0-11268 GCF_058809745.1 Variovorax sp. MPBD4-3 | reverse complement strand
GAGAACCGGGCGGGCGCGGGCGGGCAGATCGCGGCCACGGTGCTGAAGTCTTCGCCGGCCGACGGCCACACGCTGTTCCTGTCGCATGACCACACCATATCGATCCTGCCGCAGGTCGTGAAGAACCCCGGCTTCAACCCGGCCACCGACCTCGTGCCCGTGGCCGGCTTCGCCACCTTCGCCAACGTGCTGGCCGTCTCGGGCGGCACGCCGGCCAAGTCCATGGACGAATACGTGAAGTGGGTGCGCACGCAAAAGGGCGGCAAGGAAACCATCGGCATCCCCGCGCCGGCCTCCATTCCCGAGTTCCTGGTGAAGATGATCTCGGACAAGTACAAGATCGACGTGCAGCCCGCGCCCTACCGCGGCAGCGCGCCCATGACGGCCGACATGCTGGGCAACCAGATCACCGCGGGCATCGCCTCGGTGCCGGACTTCATCGAGAACCACAAGGCGGGCAAGGTGCGCATCGTGGCGTCCATCGGCGCCAAGCGCCAAGCCGTCATCCCGAACGTGCCGACCTTCAGCGAACTGGGCTTCGCGAACCTGGACGACCTGCCCTACTACGGCATCTTCGCGCCGGTGGGCACGCCGCAGCCCATCATCGACAAGTACGGCGACGCGCTGCAGAAGGTGCTGGCCATGCCCGACGTGAAGCAGAAGCTCACCACGATGGGCCTGACGGTCGGCTACGAGCCGCAGGGCCAGTTCGCGGGCCGGGTGCGCACGTACACGCAGACCTGGGAGCGGATCATCCAGTCCAGCGGCTTCAAGCCTCTCTAGGCATTCGGGGCGCTGATGCCCCAGCGCGCCAGCGCCGCGTCGTCGGCCACGCGCGCATCGACCCAGCGGGCGCCTTCGGGCGTCTGCTCTTTCTTCCAGAACGGCGCCTGGGTCTTGAGGTAGTCCATCAGGAACTCGCAGGCCTCGAAGCTCTGGCCACGGTGCGCCGACACCACCGCCACCATCATGATCTGGTCCGGCGGCTGCAGCAGGCCCACGCGGTGGATCACGCGCGCACCGAGGATGTCGAAACGCCTGTGCGCCTCGTCGATCATGGCCTCGATGGCTTTCTCGGTCATGCCGGGGTAGTGCTCCAGCTCCATCGACGAAACGCTGCTGCCGTCGTTGCGGTCGCGCACGGTGCCCACGAAGCTGCACACGGCGCCCACGCGTTTGTCGCCGTCGCGCAACGCGGCAACCTCCTGCGAGAGGTCGAAATCGTTCGTCTGGATCGAAACACGGGCAACGCTCATGTCCGAATTGTGGCATCGCGATAGACTGCGCCGATGCCCTGCCTTGCCACGCCCACGCTCTTCCCGGTGCCTTCGCACCCCGAAGACCGCCGTGCGCACCGGGGCAACAACAAAGCCAAAAAACCAAAGCTCGTCTGACCGGAGCCGAGGTTCCGTCGTCGGATGAGCGACGGAACCCGCCAAGGCTTTGGCCCCTCCTGGGTTGCGCGCGCATCGGACGATGGTTCTTTCCATCGGTCGATTCCTGAAAGGAAGCCCGCGTGCCTCAACAACAGAACCCCACCACCCCCGACTTTTCCGGCTTCTGGGTGGCCCTCGTCACCCCGTTGCGCAATGGCGCCGTCGACCACGCCGCGCTTGCCGCGCTGGTCCGCCGGCTCGCGAGCGACGGCGTGACAGGCTTCGTGCCCTGCGGCTCCACCGGCGAGGCGGCCGCGCTCGACGAGGCCGAGCAACTGGCCATGCTGGACACCGTGCTGGAAGCCGCGGGCGGCCTGCCGGTCGTGATGGGCATGTCCGGCTACCACCTGGGCAAGGCCACGGCCTGGGCGCGCAAGCTCTCCGAGCGCCCGCTGGCGGGCCTGCTGGTGTCCGCGCCGCACTACGTGCGTCCCTCGCAGGCCGGACTGATCGAATGGTTCCACGCCATCGCCGATGCCAGCAGAGTGCCGGTGCTGGTCTACGACATTCCCTACCGCACCGGTGTCCCCATCGCGCGCGACACGCTGCTGGCGCTGGCCGGGCACCCGCGCATCCGCGGCATCAAGGATTGCGGCGGCGACATGGCCAAGACGCGCGCCGTGATCGCCGATGGCCGGCTGCAGGTGCTGACGGGCGAAGACCACCAGATCTTCAGCACCATGGCCGAAGGCGGCGTGGGCGCGATCGCGGCCAGCGGCAACGTGCAGACGCGGCGGTTCGTGCAACTGGTGCGGCTGCTGGCGCAGAACCGGCTGGCCGAGGCGCGCGCCGAGTGGCAGGCGCTGCAGCCGCTGGTGGAAATGCTCTTTGCCGAACCGAACCCCGGCCCGGTGAAGGCGCTGCTCGCGCACGCGGGCGAAATGCAGGATGAATTGCGCTCGCCGATGACCCGTGCGTCAGATGGCCTGCGCGAGCGCCTGGTAGCGCTCGACGCCTCGCTCAACCGCCCGTGACCGGGGGAAAGAAGGCGACCTCGCAGCCTTCGTGCAGGGCTGCGGCTTCATCGCTCATCGCCTGGTCGAGCGCCATGCGCACCGCCCTGCCCCGGGCCAGCGCGGTGGCGTAGGCACCGCCCCTGGCAATGAGTTCGTCGCGCAGGGCGGCGAGCGTTTCGGCCTTCGTGTCGACGGCTTCGCCGCTGCTGGAAAGCGCCTCGCGCACCGAGGCGAAATAACGGACCTGGACTTTCATGAGCGGATTCAGCCCAGCAGCGAAGCGAAGGGAATGAAGTCGACGGTGTCGCCGGACTTGATCGTCTGCCCCGCCGGGTTGTCGACCACGCCGTCGCCCCAGACCATCGAGGTGAGCACGCCCGAACTCTGGTTGCCGAAGAGCTCGAGGCCGCCCGCCGCGTTGCGCCGCGCGCGCAGGAACTCGCGGCGCTTGTCGGCGCGCGGCCAGTCGAAATCGGCGCGCATCTTCACCGGCTCCGGCGCAACGCGCGTGGCGCCCTGCAGCGTCAGCAGGAAGGGCCGCACCAGCATCAGGAAGGTCAGGAAGCTCGACACCGGGTTGCCCGGCAGCCCGGTCACATGGCAGGCGCCCTGCCCGTTGCCGCGCGCGATGGAGCCATAGGCGAAAGGCTTGCCGGGCTTCATCGACAGCGACCACAGCTGCAGTTCGCCCAGCGACTGCAGCGCCGCGCGGATGTGGTCTTCCTCGCCGACGGACACGCCGCCGGTCGTGATGATCAGGTCGCTGGACTCGGCCGCATCACGCAGCGCCGCAATGGTGGTCTCGCGGTTGTCGGGCACGATGCCCAGGTCGTTCACCTCGCAGCCCAGGCGATGCAGCAGCGCACGCATAAAGAAGCGGTTGGAGTTGTAGATGGCGCCGGGCTTCATCGCGTCGGGCGCGACCTCGCCGGGCATCACCAGCTCGTCGCCGGTGGAAAGCATCGCCACGCGCGGCTTGCGGGCCACCGGTAGCTTGTGGAAGCCGATGCTGGCCGCCAGGCCGAGCGCGGCGGGCGTCAGGCGTTCGCCCTTCTTGAGCACGACATCGCCGGAGCCCACGTCTTCCCCTGCGCGGCGAATCCACTGGCCGGCTGCCGGCGCGATGGCGATGCGCACCGAGCCCAGGCCGCCCTCCTGCGGCGTGGCGGCCGTGTCTTCCTGCATCACGACCGCGTCGGCGCCTTCGGGGATCTGCGCGCCAGTGAAAATGCGCGCCGCCGTGCCTGCCGCGAGCGGCGTGCCGACGGTGCCCGCGGGAATGCGCTGCGCCACCTTCAGCTCGGCGCCCGGCGCGGCGCAATCGGCCACGCGCACGGCATAGCCATCCATGGCGCTGTTGTCGCGCGGCGGCACCGTGAGGCCGGAGACGAGGTCTTGCGCCAGCACGCGGCCGTCGGCGTCGAAGGTGACGACGCTTTCGGTCGTCAGCGCCGATTGCGCCTTCGCGAGCAGGACGGCGATGGCCTCGTCCAGCGGCATCAGCGGCGGACGCGACGAAGAAGCGGAGAAGGGAACGGGTGAATCAGCCATGGTGTTCGGGGTTGTATTCGAAGCGGTCGCCGCTGTCGATCAACCACTTCGCAATGGCCTCGGCGTCGTTGAGGTCGAACAGCGGGCGCGCGGTGGGCGACGGCAGGCTGCCCGGTGCGTCAGTGGCCACGGCGGTGACGAAGGGGTCGTCCGGGTACAGCACGGGCCGCGACGGCTCGCCCGCTCCCGGCTCGCGCCAGACCTCGATCTTGAGCACGTCGCTGTGCCGGAAGCCCTCGACCAGCACCCAGTCGGCCGCGGCATGCACTTCGGCCAGCAGCTGGTGCACGCTGAGCTCGACGGGCACCTCGAACTCGCGCATCACTGCCAGCCGCTGGTCGGACGCCACCACCACCTCGAAGGCGCCGGCCTGGCGGTGGCGCCAGGTGTCCTTGCCCGGATGGTCGATGTCGAACTTGTGGTGCGCATGCTTGACCACCGACACGCGCAGCCCGTGCCGCTTGAGCGCCGGAATCAGGCGCTCGAGCAGCGTGGTCTTGCCCGCGCCCGAATAGCCGGCAAAGCCGACCACCTTCATGCGACGACCTTCATGCGCGGGCCCGGCCGTGGTCAGTCACAGTTCTGCGCGATGTAGGCCTTGACGGCTTCCGCGTCGGCCGGGAGCTTGACGACGCGCTTGGGCAGCGCCTCGATGCCTTCGAACTTCTTCGGGCGCGCGGGCTCTTCGCCCAGCGCCTCGACCAGCGTGGCCGCGAACTTGATGGGCAAGGCGGTTTCGAGCACCACCATCGGCACGCCCGGCACGAGGTGCTCGCGCGCGGCCTTCAGGCCGTCGGCCGTGTGCGGGTCGACCAGCGTTGCAAAGCGCTTGTCTGTGTCGCGGATGACGGCCAGGCGGTCTGCGTGCGTGCTGCGGCTGCTCTTGAAGCCGAAGCGCCCGGCGGCCTGCTGGAACGCCGGGTCGCCGCTCAGGTCGAAGCTGCCCTGCACGCCCAGGTCTTCCACGAAGAGCTGGCGCAGCCGGGCGGCGTCGCGGCCCACCAGGTCGAACACGAAGCGCTCGAAGTTGCTGGCCTTGCTGATGTCCATCGACGGGCTGGAGGTCTCGTGCGTGTCGGCCGCGCCGCGCACGCGGTACACGCCGGTGCGGAAGAACTCGTCGAGCACGTCGTTCTCGTTGGTGGCGACCACCAGCGTCTGGATCGGCAGGCCCATCATGCGTGCCACGTGGCCCGCGCAGACGTTGCCGAAGTTGCCCGAGGGCACGGTGAAGCTCACCGGCTTGTCGTTGCTCGCCGTGGCCTGGAAGTAGCCCGCGAAGTAATAGACCACCTGCGCCAGCAGCCGCGCCCAATTGATCGAGTTGACCGTGCCGATGCGGTACTTGCGCTTGAAGCCCAGGTCGTTCGACACCGCCTTGACGATGTCCTGGCAGTCGTCGAACACGCCGGTGATGGCGATGTTATGGATGTTCTCGTCCTGCAGGCTGAACATCTGCGCCTGCTGGAACGGGCTCATGCGGCCGTCCGGCGAGGTCATGAAGACGCGCACGCCCTTCTTGCCGCGCATGGCGTACTCGGCAGCGCTGCCGGTGTCGCCGCTGGTGGCGCCCAGGATGTTGAGCTCCGAGCCGCGGCGCGCCAGTTCGTACTCGAACAGGTTGCCCAGCAGCTGCATCGCCATGTCCTTGAAGGCCAGCGTGGGGCCGTTGGACAGGGCTTCGAGGTACACGCCGTCTTCGAGCTCGCGCAGCGGCACGATCTCGTCGGTGCCGAACACTTCGGCGGTGTAGGTCTTCGCGCAGAGCGCCTTCAGGTCGGCCGGCGGAATGTCGTCGATGTAGAGCGAGAGGATCTCGAAGGCCAGCTCGGCGTACGGCAGCGCGCGCCACTTGGCGAGCGTGGCGGTGTCGACCTGCGGGTATTGCTCGGGCAGGTAGAGCCCGCCGTCGGGCGCGAGGCCTTCGAGGAGGATTTCGCAGAAGCGCTTGCGGTCGGGGTGGCCGCGGGTGCTCAGGTAGTTCACTTTGGATGCTCGGTTGTTTGGCTTGGGCGCGCCGTCGCTCAGGACAGCTCTTCCTTGCGGATGCGCACGATCGGCTGCAGCACGGTGGGCAGCGCCTGCAGCTCGGCCAGCACGTCGTTGACGGTGCCTTCGCGCGCGTCGTGCGTGAGGATGATGAGGTCGGTCTGCGTCGAGCCCTCGCCGCCCACTTCGTCGGCCTCGCGCTGCAGCACGGCGTCGATGCTGATGCCGGCGGTGGCGAGCAGGCCCGTCACCTTGGCGAGCACGCCAGCCTGGTCGGCCACGCGCAGGCGCAGGTAGTAGCTGGTGACGACCTCGGTCATCGGCAGCACCTTCAGGTCGCTCATGGCGTCGGGGTGGAAGGCCAGGTGCGGCACGCGGTGCGCGGCGTCGGCGGTGTGCAGGCGGGTGATGTCGACCAGGTCGGCGATCACGGCGCTGGCCGTGGGCTCGCTGCCCGCGCCCTTGCCGTAGTAGAGCGTGGTGCCCACGGCGTCGCCGTGCACCACCACCGCGTTCATCGCGCCTTCGACGTTCGCCAGCAGGCGCTTCGACGGCACGAGCGACGGGTGCACGCGCAGCTCGATGCCCTTGGCGGTGCGCTTGGTCACGCCCAGCAGCTTGATGCGGTAGCCGAGCTGCTCGGCGTACTTGATGTCCTGCGCGGCGAGCTTGGTGATGCCCTCGATGTGGGCCTTGTCGAACTGCACCGGAATGCCGAAGGCGATGGCGCTCATCAGCGTGACCTTGTGGCCGGCGTCCACGCCTTCGATGTCGAAGGTCGGGTCGGCTTCGGCGTAGCCCAGGCGCTGCGCTTCCTTGAGCACGGTCGCGAAGTCCAGGCCCTTGTCGCGCATCTCGGACAGGATGAAGTTGGTGGTGCCGTTGATGATGCCGGCCAGCCACTGGATGCTGTTGGCCGTGAGGCCTTCGCGCAGCGCCTTGATGATCGGGATGCCGCCGGCCACCGCGGCCTCGAAGGCCACCATCACGCCCTTGGCGTGCGCGGCCGCGAAGATCTCGGTGCCGTGCACCGCGAGCAGCGCCTTGTTGGCCGTGACCACGTGCTTGCCGGCCGCGATGGCTTCGAGCACCAGCTGCTTCGCGATGCCGTAGCCGCCGATCAGCTCGATGACGATGTCGATGTCGGGGTTGGCGATGATTTCGCGCGCATCGGCAACCACTTTCACGCCTTCGCCGGCCACTTCGCGGGCGCGGGCGGTGTCGAGGTCGGCCACCATGGTGATCTCGATGCCGCGGCCGGCACGGCGCTTGATTTCTTCCTGGTTGCGCTGGAGCACCTTG
The DNA here is from genome assembly GCF_058809745.1 of Variovorax sp. MPBD4-3. Classification (NCBI taxonomy): domain Bacteria; kingdom Pseudomonadati; phylum Pseudomonadota; class Betaproteobacteria; order Burkholderiales; family Comamonadaceae; genus Variovorax; species Variovorax sp. MPBD4-3. Next base: position 4,034 of record NZ_JBXASW010000102.1, on the reverse strand, counting down.
AAGGTGCCGCTGCCGACCGTGCCTGCGCCGAGCAGGCCTACTTGGATGGATTTCATTGGGAGAGTCGCGTTCATGGTTTGGATGGGGTGGCGGCCGGCTCGGTCACGACGACGCGGCTGACGTAGCGGGGCAAGCTCCAGGCACCACCGGCGAAGCCACGGCACATGCCGTCGCCCGTCGCGCCGGTGCGCACGAAGTCCTTGCCGTTGAAATTCCAGGTCTCGGCCGACCAGCAGTCGCCGATGCCGCGCCCCTTCATGGAAGAGGTGACGCTGGCGTCCTTTTCGTCGAACTCGCCGCTCGCCTCGAGGGACACGGGCGCATAAGGCGGCTTGTCGCCGGCAATCCAGAGCAGCGTGGTGTAGTTGTACGCCCCCACGCCGCAGCCCAGGGCCAGCAGCACCTTGCGGTCGTTCAGGCGGTGGACTTCCACCGACTTGGCGTTGACCTGGTCCTGGTTGTTGCACTGCTCGAGCGCGTCTTTCAGCTCGAGCGAGGGGAAGATGCGCGCGGCCAGGGCGGCATCGCCGGGACGCGCCTTCGGCGGCCTCGGCACGTTGACGACGGGCATGGGCACAGGCTGCAGCGCCGACGATTCGGGCCTGCTGCCCTTGCGCACCAGCGCACCCGGCGTGCCGACCCGGCCTTGCGCCTCGTCCATCTTCAGCAGCACGGCATTGAGGCCGGAGAGCGAAAGAACCCACTTCTTGCCGCCGCCGGCCGTGACCTGGGCTTCGTCGCCCTTGAGGAGTTCGGGCAGCACGGAACGGACCTGGCTGTCGTCGAAGCTGGCGGTTCCCGCCTCTAGACCCGAGACTGTGGCCTTGCCGACCTTGAAGCGCAGCGTGCCGTTGACGCCGTCGGCGTCGCCGATCTGGAGCTGGATGTCGATCGGCGTGCCGGGGCCGGCCTTGCGGGTGACGAGCATCGACACCGGCTCGCTGCCGCCGCTGTCCGCCTGGTAGCCGGCGGCCCGGCAGGTCAGCGTGTTGTCGCAGGCCAGCTCCCAGTCGTTGTGCGAGAACGCGACCGGTTCCTTGCCGGCGGCGCCAACGGACAGCGCGACCAGCGACAGCGCCACGGCGACACGGGCGAGGTTCATGAGCCCGTCTTGCGGCGCAGGCGGTACTGCTCCAGGAACTTGGCGATGCGGTTGATGGCTTCGCGCAGGTCGTCCTCGTGGGGCAGGAACACGATGCGGAAATGGTCGGGCGTGGCCCAGTTGAAGCCGGTGCCCTGCACCAGCATCACGCGGGTTTCCTTCAGAAGCTCAAGGAAGAACTGGCGGTCGTCCTCGATCGGGTAGACCGCGGGGTCGAGCTTGGGAAACATGTAGAGCGCGGCGCTCGGCTTGACGCAGCTCACGCCGGGAATGGCGGTGATCAGCTCGTAGGCCAGGTCGCGCTGGCGGCGCAGGCGCCCGCCTTCGCACACGAGGTCGTTGATGCTCTGGTAGCCGCCCAGCGCCGTCTGGATGGCCCATTGGCCCGGCACGTTGGCGCACAGGCGCATGTTCGAGAGCATGTTCAGGCCCTCGATGTAGTCCTGCGCGGCGCGCTTGTTGCCCGACACCGCGAGCCAGCCGGCGCGGTAGCCGCACGAGCGATAGCTCTTGGAGAGCGAATTGAAGGTCAGCGTGAGCACGTCGGTCGACAGGCTCGCGATGGCGGTGTGCTTGACGCCGTCGTAGAGCACCTTGTCGTAGACCTCGTCGGCGAAGATCACGAGGTCGTGCTCGCGCGCGATGGCCACGATGCTCTTGAGCAGGTCGTCGGAATACAGCGCGCCGGTCGGGTTGTTCGGATTGATGACCACGATGCCCTTGGTGCGCGGCGTGATCTTGGCGCGGATGTCGTCCAGGTTGGGCATCCAGCCGTTGGCCTCGTCGCACAGGTAGTGCACCGGGGTGCCGCCGGACAGGCTCGTGGAAGCGGTCCACAGCGGATAGTCGGGGGCAGGCAGGAGCAGCTCGTCGCCGTCGTTGAGCAGCGCGTTGGTGGACATGGCGATCAGCTCGCTGGCGCCGTTGCCTAGGTAGATGTCGTCGAGGGTGACGCCCACGACACCCTGCTTCTGCGTCTCGTGCATCACGGCCTTGCGCGCGGCGAAGACACCCTTGCTGTCCGAATAGCCCGCCGAGGTCGGCAGGTTGCGGATCATGTCCTGCTGGATTTCCTCGGGCGCGTCGAAGCCGAACACGGCCAGGTTGCCGATGTTGAGCTTGATGATCTTCTGGCCGTCCTCTTCCATCTGCTTGGCGGCATCCATGATGGGACCGCGGATGTCGTAGAGGACGTTGGCCAGCTTGGCCGATTTCTTGAGCTGCTTCAAAGGGCCCTCCCGGGCGCGGATTAACGGGTTGAGACGGGTTTGTTACTCGGAGATACAGGCCGGCGAGGTTCGCTTGCGAAAGCCCTTGCAGGCCCTCTGGCACCAGGGAAAACCTATAATTTGACCACAGTTCCCAGTGCCCAGATGAAGCTCCAGCCCGACAAATCAGACGCCCAGTCCCTCACCGCGCACGGCCCCGGCTGGGTTGCAATCAACAACGAAAAAGTCGAAGGCAGCGTGGTCGTCGGCTCGCGCGGCGAGCGCTTCGAGTGGAATTGCGCCAGCTTCGACCAGCTCGGGCCGGAGCATTTCGCGCAACTGACCGCGCTGGGCGCGGAATTGATCATCTTCGGCAGCGGAAACCGCATCCGCTTTCCCCAGCCGGCGTGGCTGAAGCCCCTCATGGCGCAGCGCACCGGGGTCGAGACCATGGACACGGCCGCCGCCTGCCGGACCTACAACATCCTGGCCGGGGAAGGCCGCCACGTAATCGCCGCGCTGCTGGTCGAGAGCCCGGCGGGTGGCTGATAGAGGCGTTTTCGGGGTAAAATACTAGGTTGCGAACAGGCCAGCTACCCCAAAGTTAGCAACGACCAATCCTCCATTCATCGAGCGAGCCCCGAAAAAGGCTGAGAGGGCTCGAAGAACGGAATCTAACGGAGAAAACAAGTTTCATGGCGATCGTTGTCAACAAACCCATTCCTGAATTCGACGCCAACGCCACGGGCGGCCTCAAGGTCTCGAATACCTCGCATCTCGGCCACGTGCTGGTCATGTATTTTTACCCGAAAGATAACACTCCGGGTTGTACTACCGAAGCGATGCAGTTTCGCGACCGCTACAAAGACTTCGAAAAAGCCGGTGCCACCGTCTTCGGCGTGTCCCGCGACAACATGAAGTCGCACGACGAATTCAAGGCCAAGCTCGAACTCCCCTTCGAGCTCATCGCCGACACCGAAGAAAAGATGTGCCACATGTTCGGCGTGGTCAAGAACAAGATCATGTACGGCAAGAAGGTCAAGGGCATCGAGCGCAGCACCTTCCTGATCGGCGCCGACGGCATCCTGAAGGCCGAATGGCGCGGGCTCAAGGTTCCGGGGCACGTCGACGACGTGCTCAAGGCGGTCAAGGCGCTCAAGAAGGCGGCCTGATCACCGCAGGGCGCTCTAGCGGCGTGGCGTGGGAAATGCCCAACGCCACGCGCAAAAGAGCCCCGGTGCTTCATTTGCGGTGTGCATAATGGCCTCATGCCGTTGAGCTCCACGACCGCATCCTCCGAACAAAGCCGCCTTGGTCTTCAGGCGGCTTTTTCGTTTTCTGGTTACCACTTCCTGCGAGCGACCTGACACATGCCATTGCCCCCCGCCCCCACAAAACGCGCCGCATTGCTCTCGCCGGACGCAATCGACGCGCCCGCCCGTTCCTCGCACCGGGGCTCGCGCCGCGCCACCGACCAGCGCGCCGATGAGGCGCCCGCACGCACGCCGCAACCGCTGGAACTGTTCGACAGCATCGGCGCCGACGGTGCCGGCGGCGCATCCGCCGCCACGCGCCCGGCACGCCGGACCAAGGCAAAAGCCGCGCCCGCTGCCACTCCCGCGACCGCACCGGCGCCCGTGAGCGCGCCCCAGCCGCAAGCCCTCATACAGGTCGAGACGAAGGTGCAGCCGACCGCACCGGCCGCCGCCCCGGCACCTGTCGCC
>NZ_JBXASW010000101.1:0-12276 GCF_058809745.1 Variovorax sp. MPBD4-3 | reverse complement strand
GCGGGGAAGGGAAAGAGGAGGCGCGCCGTGCCTAGTGCAATACGCGGGAGACGGGCGCGCCGCCGATGTCGGCTTCCAGCACGAACATGGGAATGGGAACGTCGAAGCGCTCGCCTTCCTCGGTCACCACGAAAAAGCTGCCGTGCATCGTGCCGCTGGGCGCCTGCAGGCGGCAGCCGCTGGTGTAACGGAAAGATTCGCCGGGCGCCAGCAGCGGCTGCTGGCCGATCACGCCGAGGCCCTTGACCTCCTGCGCATGGCCCGAGGCGTCGTTGATCAGCCAGTGGCGCGCGATCAGCTGGGCGGCCACCGAACCGGTGTTCGTGACCGTCACCGTATAGGAAAAGGTGTAGATGTTGTCCTTGGCGGACGACTGGTCGGCCAGGAAGCGCGGTTCGACCTGTACGCTGAAGGGGCTGAGTGACATGGGGCGCATGGTAACGGAGGCCTTTGGTCGGACTTGCGCCGGCTGCGAGAATCAGGGGTTATGAGCACCCCGTTCCGCATCGCGCCCTCCATCCTGTCCGCCGACTTCGCGCAACTCGGCAAAGAACTGACCGACGTGATCGCGGCCGGCGCCGACTGGATCCATTTCGACGTGATGGACAACCACTACGTGCCGAACCTGACCTTCGGCCCGATGATCTGCCAGGCGCTCAAGCCCTACGCCAAGACCGCCGACGGCACCCCGGTGCCGATCGACGTGCACCTGATGATCCATCCGGTCGACGCGCTGGCCGCCTCGTTCGCGCAGGCGGGCGCAGACTACATCAGCTTCCACCCCGATGCTTCGCCGCACGTGCACCGCAGCATCCAGGCCATCAAGGCGGCCGGCTGCAAGGCCGGGCTGGTGTTCAACCCGGGGCTGGGCCTGGAAGCGCTCGACTGGGCCATCGACGACATCGACCTGATCCTCATCATGAGCGTGAACCCCGGCTTCGGCGGCCAGAGCTTCATCGACTCGGCGCTGCGCAAGATCGAGATGGCGCGCAAGCGCATCGAGCAGAGCGGCCGCGACATCCGCCTCGAGGTGGACGGCGGCATCAAGGTCGACAACATCGCGCGCGTGGCCTCCGCCGGCGCCGACACCTTCGTGGCCGGCAGCGCGATCTTCAACGCCAAGGACTACGGCGCCGTCATCGGCGACATGCGCAAGCAGCTGGCCGGCGTGGTCAGCGCTTGAGCTTCCCGTCCTTGTAGACGCGGTTGGCCTCCAGGCCGCGGTCGGTGTCGACCAGGCCGCGTTCCACGTCTTCATGGGCCTGGCGGCCCACTTCGGTCGGGCGGCCGTCCGGCGTCTGCTGGCTGTCGGACGACTGGTCGCGCTCATGCGGCAGGCGCGGCGACGATTCGCCCTCCTGCGCCACCTTGGTCTTGCCGCCGTCCGCGTTCTTTTGGGGCGCGGCCGGCTGGGCCTTGCTGTTCTTGGTCATGTGGGGGGCTCCTTCGCTTCGATGAAGCCCGAGCGTGGGCCGATGCCGCCGCCGGCCCGGTAGGACACGCAAGGCACCCCCTGTAGGCGATCACGGGGGCGGGGTGCTATGGAATGAATAGCGCCTTTGCGCACAGGGAAAGGGCTCCGCAATAATTGCCGGATGTCCTCCGATCCATTCGACGGCGCAGCCACCGACAGCCTGCGCATCCATTCCTTCGCCTCGCTGAATCCCGGGCCCCGCCTGCTCGTGCTGGGCGGCGTGCATGGCGACGAAGTCTCCGGCACGCTGGGCATCGAGCGCATCCTGGCCGAATTCGAGGCCGGCACGCTGCGGTTGCTGCGCGGCGAACTCACCCTGGTGCCGGTGGCCAATCCGCTCGCGCGCCGGCGCCTGCAGCGCGAAGGCGAGCGCAACCTCAACCGCCTGTTCCGCCCCACCGAGGCCCCGGCGGACTACGAAGCCCGCGTGACCAACGTGCTGGCCCCGCTCATCGCGCGCCACGAGGTGCTGCTCGACCTGCATTCCTTCCAGAGCGAGGGCGAGGCCTTCGCCATGATCGGCCCGCGCGACAACACCGGCACGCTGGAGCCCTTTGCCCGCTCGTTCGAGGAAGGCCAGCTCGCGCTGCACATCGGCACGCCGATCGTGGTGGAAGGCTGGCTCGACATCTACGCCGCCGGTCTCGCTCAGCGCGCGGGCGGCACGCCGGCCGACGAAGCCGCGCTCGATTTCGGCCGCGGCACCAACGAATACATCCGCAGCCGCGGCGGCTACGGCGTCACGCTCGAATGCGGCCAGCACCTGGACCCGCAGGCGCCCGAGGTGGCCTGGCGCGCCATCCGCCGCACGCTCGCGCTGCTGGGCATGGCCGCGCTGCCGCAGGGGCTGTCGGCCGGGCCGGCGCAGCCGCCCAGGCTGCTGCGGCTGGCCGGCGTGACCGATCGCCTTCACGAGGACGACAGCTTCGTGCGCGACTGGGCCACCTTCGACGAAGTGGCCCGCGGCGAACCCATCGGCATGCGCCACGACGGCACGCTGCTCAGCGCGCCGGAAGACGGCTTCATCGTGTTCCCCAACGCCCTGGCGCAGCCCGGCGCCGAGTGGTTCTACTTCGCGCGCCCCAGCGAGCGGCAGCTGGGGCCTGTGGTCGGCGTGGCCGGCGCGGCCTGACGGCGGCTGGGGCCGCGCTCCTACATCGCCCGCGCATGCGGGCGGCGCACATTCAAATGCTGAAGGAGTGTGCTCATGCCTGTCTCGAAAAAAGCCCCCGCGCCGCGCGTCCTGTGGAAGGGCGCGATCAGCTTCGGCCTCGTCCACATTCCGGTCGCGCTGTATTCGGCCACCACCGACCACGGCATCGACTTCGACTGGCTCGACAAGCGCACCATGGACCCGGTCGGCTACAAGCGCATCAACAAGAAGACCGGCAAGGAAATCGCGCGCGAGCAGATCGTCAAGGGCATCGAGTACGAGGACGGCGAGTACGTGGTGCTCAGCGACAAGGAAATTTCCGACGCCTACCCCAAGACCACGCAGACCATCGAGATCGAGACCTTCGTGCCGGCCGACGGCATTCCCTTCGTCTACCTCGAGCGGCCCTACTACGTGGCACCGATCAACCGCGGCGCCAAGGTCTATGCGCTGCTGCGCGAGACACTGCAGCGCAGCGGCCGCGTGGGCGTGGCGCGCGTCGTCATCCAGACCAAGCAGCACCTGGCCGTGCTGGTGCCCTCGGGCCCCGGGCTCGTGCTGAACCTGCTGCGCTGGGGCGCCGACATCCGCCCCTGGGCCGACCTGCCGCTGCCTTCCGAAGACGTGAAGAAAGCCGGCCTGAGCGAGCGTGAACTGAAGATGGCCAAGGAGCTGGTCGAGGACATGAGCACCGACTGGGACCCCGGCGAATTCAAGGACGAGTTCAAGGACGAGATCCTGCGGCTGGTCGACAAGAAGGTGAAGGCCGGCCAGACCAAGACCGTGACGCAGCCGGAACCCGAGGAATCGCAGTCCAGCGAGGGCCGCGGCGCGAAGATCATCGACCTGACCGAACTGCTGCAGCGCAGCCTGCGCGGCAAGGGCGCAAAGACGGCCAAGGCAGCAGCCGGCGAACAAGGCGATGAGGAAGGCGACGAAGAAGAAGACGCGCCGCCGCCCAAGGCCGCCGCGAAGAAGCGCAAGCCCGCCGCCAAGGCCGCGCGCAAGGCGCCTGCGCGCCACCGCCGCGCGGCCTGATCGACGAGGCACGCGGCCATGGGCACCACGGCATCGGCGGCGCGCAAGGCACTGGCGCGCTACCACGGCAAGCGCGACTTCTCGCGCACGCCCGAGCCCGAGGCCGGCGGCCAGGCGGGCAAGGGCGTGCTGTCCTTCGTGATCCAGAAGCACCACGCGAGCCATCTGCACTACGACTTCAGGCTGGAACTCGACGGCACGCTCAAGAGCTGGGCCGTGCCGAAGGGGCCGTGCCTCGACCCGAGCGTGAAGCGCATGGCGGTGCACGTCGAGGACCATCCGATCTCCTATGCCGGCTTCGAGGGCACCATTCCGCCGAAGCAGTACGGCGCGGGCAGCGTCATCGTCTGGGACCGCGGCGACTGGCTGCCCGAGGGCGACGCGCGCAAGTCGCTCGCGGCCGGCAAGCTCAAGTTCGAGCTGCGCGGCGAGAAGCTGCACGGCCACTGGACGCTGGTGCGCATGCACGGCAAGGGCGATGAGTCGCACGAGCCCTGGCTGCTCATCAAGGAGCGTGACGCCGAGGCCCGCCCGCTCGCCGACTACGACGTGCTCGAAGCGCAGCCGGCGAGCGTGCTGAGCGGACGCGGCGTGGACGAGGTGGGGCAGCCGGCGAAGACGGCACCGGCCAGGGCGCCCGCGAAGGCAAGCGCGAAGGCGGTGAAAAAGGCGGTGAAGAAGGCAGTGAAGAAGACAGCGCTTCCCGCCAGCCTCCAGCCCCAGCTCGCCACCCTTGCGTCGTCGCCGCCTGCATCGCGGGACGACTGGCTCTACGAGCTCAAGTTCGACGGTTACCGCCTGCTCGCGCGCATCGACAAGGGCAAGGTCCGCTGCTTCACCCGCAACGGCCACGACTGGACCGCCAAGCTGCCCGCGCTCGCCGCGGCGCTCGCGAAGCTGCCCACCGGCGCGGCATGGCTCGACGGCGAGATCACGGTGGAAGGCAAGAACGGCGCGCCCGACTTCCAGGCGCTGCAGAACGCCTTCGACAGCGGCGCGACGTCGGCCATCGCCTACTGGCTGTTCGACGCGCCCTTTCTCGACGGCGAGGACCTGCGCGACATGCCGGTCGAGGAACGCCGCGCGCGGCTTGCAAAGCTCGTCGGCAAGAAACCGCCCGCGCCGCTGCGCCTGAGCGAGGCCTTCGACGCCGCGCCGGGCGACCTGCTCGCGTCGTCCGCCCGCATCGGCTTCGAGGGCATCGTCGGCAAGCGCAAGGGCTCGCCCTACGTGTCGCGCCGTTCGCCCGACTGGATCAAGCTCAAGAACCAGCAGCGCCAGGAGTTCGTGATCGGCGGCTACACCGCGCCAAAGGGTTCGCGTGCCGGCTTCGGCGCCTTGCTGCTGGGCGTGCACGACGAGGCCACCGGCCGGCTGCGCTACTGCGGCAACGTCGGCACCGGCTTCGACGCGAAGCGCCTGGCCGACATCAAGGCCCGGCTCGACAAGCTGGCGGCCGAGGACTGCCCGTTCTCGCCGCAGCCGCGCGGCGTCAAGGCACAGTGGGTCGAGCCCACGCTGGTGGCCGAGGTCTCGTTCGGCGAGTGGACGCGCGAAGACCGCGTGCGGCACGCCGTGTTCCAGGGCCTGCGCGCCGACAAGCCCGCGCGCGATATCCGCCGCGAGCAGCCGGAGGAAGGAAACATCACCCCCATGGCCCAGAAGATCACCCACGCCGACCGCGTGATCGACAAGCACAGCGGCATCACCAAGGGCCAGCTCGCGGCCTACTACGACAGCGTGGCCACGCTCATGCTGCCGCACCTGCGCGGACGGCCCGTGTCGCTGGTGCGCGCGCCCGAGGGCGTGGGCGGCGAGCTGTTCTTCCAGAAGCATCTGCAGAACAGCGAGATCCCCGGCGTGCGCCTGCTCGATCCCGCGCTCGACCCCGGCCACGAGCCGCTGCTGCAGATCGACACCAAGACCGGGCTGCTGGGCGCGGCGCAGATGAACGTGATCGAGCTGCACACCTGGAACGCCACCTCGCGCGCCATCGGCAAGCCCGACCGCATGACCTTCGACCTCGACCCCGGCGAAGGCGTCGCGTGGCCGCAGATCCAGGAGGCGGCCATTCTGGTGCGCACCCTGCTGGACGAGCTGGGCCTGCCTTCATTCCTCAAGACCAGCGGCGGCAAGGGCCTGCACGTGGTGGTGCCGCTGCGCCGGCAGTACGACTGGGACATGGTCAAGGGCTTCTCGCAGGCAGTGGTGGCGCACCTGGCCGAGACAATTCCTTCGCGCTTCGTGGCCAAGAGCGGGCCGCGCAACCGGGTGGGCAAAGTGTTCGTCGACTACCTGCGCAACGGCTTCGGCGCCACCACGGTGAGCGCGTGGTCGGCGCGCTCGCGGCCGGGGCTGGGCGTGTCGGTGCCGGTGGCGTGGGACGAGCTGCCCACGCTCACGGCCGCCGACCAGTGGAACGTCGGCAACGCGGCCGAACGCTTCGCTACCGGCAACAAGCCGTGGGCTGCGATGGAGCGCAGCCGCAAGGGCCTGGCCGCCGCGATGAAGCTGCTGGGCTACAGCGGCAAGTGAGGTATTTCTCCCTCCCCTTCCGGGGGAGGCGCAAGACAAACACCTACTGCAGCACTTCTTCCGTCGTCACCTCGAAGCGCTGCAGCGTGTTCGCGCCGAACACCATCGTGATCGGCACGTCCGCCGCGTCGCGCCCGCGCGCGATCACCACGCGCCCGATGCGCGGCGTGTTGTGCCGCGCGTCGAAGGTGTGCCAGCGGTTGCCCAGGTACACCTCGAACCAGGCGCTGAAGTCCATCGGGTAGCGCACCGGCGGAATGCCGATGTCGCCCAGGTAGCCCGTCACGTAGCGCGCGGGAATGTTCATGCAGCGGCACAGCGTGATCGCCAGGTGCGCGAAGTCGCGGCACACGCCGGTGCGTTCGCGGTAGCCCTCCAGCGCGGTGCGGGTGGCGCGCGCGTTCTGGTAGTCGAAGCGCAGGTGCCGGTGCACGAAGTCGCAGATCGCCTGCACGCGCGCCCAGCCGGGCGTCACGCTCGAGAAGTTGGCCCATGCGAAAGCCAGCAGCTCGCTGTCGACCTCGCAGTAGCGGCTGGGCAGCACGAAGGGCAGCGTCTCCACGGGGAGGTCGGCCGTCGCGTGCTCCACCGCGCCGAAGTCGACGGCATCGGGCCAGCCGGTGTCATACACCGTCGCGTGGTTGCGCAGCCGCACGCTGCTCACGCCCGGGGGCACGTGCACGCGCGCGCACTGGTTGCCGAAGCTGTCCGTGTAGTGGTCCGTCACCAGTGGCGGGCTGATGGTGATGTGCTCGCCGTCCTGCAAGTCGCCGGCGCGCGACGGATGCACCTGCAGCATGTAGATCAATGCCGTGGGGGCGGTGACGCCGAGCTCGATGTCGAAACCGATCCTGATCTGCATGGAGTTCTTTCTTCCCTGGAATGGCCCGGGCACTGATGACAAGCACGATGAGTGCCACGTGTTCCACATGCTATGCGACGGGTGTGGCACAGCCACGCATCCAGGACGCGCGACCCGGCGTAGGCCGCCGCCATGCGCTGTCGGCGCGCTCCTACCGCCTGCGCGCTTGTTCTCCCACAGAGGGGGGCGGGGGGCCACTACGGGTTACTTCGCTCACCAAACATAACCTTGCGAGCAACCTGCTTTGTGTGTATGGCTGTACTAGTTCCTCGGAGGGAATCATGGAGTTTTCAACGCTGTTCGACTCGCTCACCGGTGCGTGGGGAGACGAGATTCTTGTGTGGGCCGTCGCCGCGGTGGCCGGTTGCATTTGCCTGATCGCGCTGGTGAACGTGCTCGACATGTTCCTGGACAACAACGAAATGGGCTGAGCGCCCTACCCATGAAAGATTCCAGCAAATCCCCGATGACGCCACAGAACAAGGCCGCTGCGGGCCGCCGCGCGAGCGCCGCCAAGGCGAGCGACGGCAGCAGCGCCAAGCAGCAGCAGCTCGAAGGCTTCACGGTCGAGCATCCGCCGACCCTGACCACCAACCAGGGCCTGCAGATTCCCGACAACCACAACTCGCTCAAGGCGGGTGTGCGCGGGCCCACGCTGCTCGAAGATTTCATCCTGCGCGAGAAGATCACGCACTTCGACCACGAGCGCATTCCCGAGCGCGTGGTGCATGCGCGCGGTTCCGCCGCGCACGGCTACTTCCAGGTCTACAAGTCGATGTCGCAGTTCACCTGCGCCGACTTCCTGCAGGACCCCGACCAGAAGACGCCCGTTTTCGTGCGCTTCTCGACCGTGGCCGGCTCGCGCGGATCCGCCGACACGGTGCGCGACGTGCGCGGCTTCGCCGTCAAGTTCTACACCCGCGAAGGCAACTACGACCTGGTGGGCAACAACATCCCGGTGTTCTTCATCCAGGACGCGATGAAGTTCCCCGACCTCATCCACGCCGTCAAGCCCGAGCCGCACCACGAGATGCCGCAGGCCGCGAGCGCGCACGACACCTTCTGGGACTTCGCCTCGCTCATGCCCGAGAGCACCCACATGCTGATGTGGGCCATGAGCGACCGCGCCATTCCGCGCAGCCTGCGCATGATGGAAGGCTTCGGCGTCCACACCTTCCGCTTCATCAACAGCCGCGGCGAGAGCCACTTCGTGAAGTTCCACTGGAAGCCCAAGCTCGGCATCCATGGCCTGGTGTGGGACGAGGCACAGAAGATCGCCGGCAAGGACGCCGACTTCCACCGCCGCGACCTGTGGGAAGCCATCGAGAACGGCGACTTCCCCGAATGGGAACTCGGCGTGCAGATGATTCCGCAGGACAAGGAACACTCGCTGGGCTTCGACCTGCTCGACCCCACCAAGCTCATTCCCGAAGAGATGGTGCCGGTGCAGAAGATCGGCCGGCTGGTGCTCAACCGCAACCCGGACAACTTCTTCGCCGAGACCGAGCAGGTGGCCTTCCACCCGGGCCACGTGGTGCCGGGCATCGACTTCAGCAACGACCCGCTGCTGCAGGGTCGCCTGTTCTCGTACACCGACACGCAGATCTCGCGCCTGGGCGGTGCCAACTTCCACGAACTGCCCATCAACAAGGCCGTGTGCCCGTTCCACAACATGCAGCGCGACGGCATGCACCGCCAGACCATTTCGCGCGGCCAGGTGGCCTACGAGCCCAACACGCTGGGCAGCGGCGCCGAGTTCCGCGTGGACGGCGGCAGCCACGGCTTCCAGTCGTTCCCCGAAGAAATCGATCCGCCGAAGGTGCGCCGCCGCAGCGCCTCGTTCGACGATCACTTCACGCAGGCGCGCCTGTTCTTCAACAGCCAGAGCGCGGCCGAGAAGGAACACATCATCGCGGCCTTCCGCTTCGAGCTGTCGAAGCTGGAGGTGCCGGCCATCCGCCAGCGGGTGGTCGACAACCTCGCGCACGTGGACGAGAAGCTCGCGCGCCGCGTGGCCGAGCCGCTGGGCATCGGCGAGCCCGATGCCAAGGCGGCGGCAGGCCGCGCAGGCTTTCGCGAACACCGCATGACGCTGCCCATCGAGGAGTCGCGCGCGCTCAGCATGGCCGACACCGGCGACGGCTCCATCCGCACGCGCAAGATCGCGATCCTGGTGGCGGACGGTGTCGACTCGGCTTCGCTCAAGCCGATCCGCGACGCGCTCGAGCAGGCCGGCGCGCAATGCAAGACGGTGGGCCCGAAGCTGGGCACCGTTGCCAGCGCGTCGAAGCGGCAGATCGATGTCGACATGACCTTCGCCAATACGCCGTCGGTGATGTTCGACGCCGTGCTGGTGCCAGCGGGCAGCGAGAGCGCCGCGGCCATGAGCGGCATCGGCGATGCGGTGCACTTCGTGCTTGAGGCCTACAAGCACTGCAAGGCGATCTGCACCGTGGGCGAGGGCGTGCGGCTGCTGTCCTCGCTGGGCATCGGCGCGGACGTGCCGCCGGCCGACGCGCCGGCCGGCGTGGTGGTGGCGGCGACACCCGTCACCAACATGGGCGACACCACGGCCGCGACGCAGGTGGCGAGCGACTTCATCGCGGCCATCGCGAAGCACCGCCACTGGGACCGGGCGAACATCGACGCCGTGCCCGCCTGAACCGCGGCAGTCCTAGTTCGTTTGCGCTAGACCGTATTGCGAATAGGCGCGGCGGGTAGCCGCTCCTAGACTCCGCCCCGAGGCCTGAACGGCGCCCACTTCCGAGGCGCCGGCCGCCCGCTTGCAGCGGGTGCATGGGCCCGACGCGGGGGTCCAATGGCTTGGTTTTCCAGTTGGGGATGGGAGCGTCCCGCATGTGGCCGCGCGGGCCTTGCGGTGGCGCTGGGTCTTGCGGGCGTTCTTGCCTCCGGCATCGGTTCCCCGGCGGCGGCGCAGCAGCAGCAACAGCAGCAGCGCGCGCAGGCGCCGACCGGTGCCGAGGCCGCCGCCGACCGCATGGAGCAGGCCCGGCTCGCCGACACCGACACCCTGCTGGCCCTGACCAGCGAAGGTGCGGTGCTCTACGGGCAGGACAGCGTCAAGCTCTCCGGCTACCAGTACTGCAGCCAGGCCGTGGCACTGGCCGAGGCGGGAGAGTTCCGCCAGAGCGTGCGTGCCGCCAGCAAGGCGCTGCACCTGGCCAACGCCACCAACGACCCCAACCTGATGGCCATGGCCAACCGCGACCTGGCCATCGTCTACAGCTACTCCGGCCAGCTCGAGAAGGCCGAGGAATTCGCGCGCGAGGCGCTGCGCCATCAGGCGCGCGACCCCAAGCTGGTGGTGGGCCCGGTGCAGAAGGTGATCGGCGACGTGCGCACGCGCCGCGGCGACTTCTCCGGCGCGGTACTCAGCTATGACGAGGCGCTGGCCAACAGCTCGCCGCGCTATGCGCCGCTGGTGCAGGCCTCGCTGGTCAATGCGCTGATCGAAGCGGGCGACACCGCGCGGGCGCGCGAGCTGATCGGCACCATGGCCCCGCCCAAGGACGCACCGCTCACCGCGCAGCTCGACCGCACCCGCGCGCGCCTGCTGCTGGCCGAGAACAAGCCGGCCGAGGCGCGCGATGCCTACCGCGCGCTCACCGCGCGCCAGGTGGGCGCCGACACGGAGTACTACCGCCTCTGGGCCTGGGACGGCGTGGCGCGCAGCGAACTCGCGCTGGGCCAGAAGCAGGCGGCGGCCGAGGCCGTGGGCCGTGCGCTGGGCGACGTCGACAAGGTGCGCGCGAAGTTCCGCAGCGAAGAATTCAAGATGGGCCTGTTCTCGGACCTGCAGACGGTGTTCGAGCGCGGCGTGGCCGTGTACAGCGACGCGGGCGACGCGCGCCAGGCCTTCGAGGTGAGCGAGCACAGCCGTTCGCGCGCGCTGCTCGACGCGGTGCGCGGCCGCGCGAAGATCAACGAGCAGGCCGCCAACACCATCGACCTGCCGGCGCTGCAGGCCACGCTGGCGCCCGACGAGCGCGTGGTGCAGTTCCACTCGCTGCCCGACCGGCTGGTGGTGTGGGTGGTGAGCGCGAACAGCATCACCGAGAAGACCGTGGCGGTGAAGCGCGACGAACTCAACGAGCTGGTCGAGACCTTCCGCAATTCCATCGTGCGCGGCCGCCGCACCGCCATCACCAACGCCGACAAGCTGGGCGCCGCGCTGCTCGGGCCGCTGGGCCTGGCGCCGGGGCAGAGGCTGATCGTGGTGCCGCACGGGCCGCTGCACTACCTGCCGTTCCAGGCGCTGCGGCTGGACGGACGCTACATCATCGAGACGCACCCCGTGGCCGTGGCGCCGTCGATCAGCATCGCGGTGCAGCTCGCGCAGCGCACGCCGCGCGTGAACGCGTCGCTCACCGCCTTCGGCAATCCGCGCATCGAGGACAAGTACGACCTGCCCGGCGCCGAAACGGAGGTGAAGCAGCTCGCGCAGCTGTTCCCGCGCAACACGGTGTACATGGGCGCCGCCGCCACCAAGACGCAGTTCCGCGACGTGGCCTCGCGCTCGCCGCTGATGCACGTGGCCGCGCACGCGGAGGCCGACGCGGTCGATCCGCTGTATTCGCGCATCCTGCTGGCCAACGAGGGCGGCAAGCAGAATTTCCTGGAGGCCCACGAGATCCTCGGACTGCCGATGGACGGCACCGCGCTGGTCACGCTGTCGGCCTGCGAGTCGGGGCTGGGGCGCATCGCGCAAGGCGACGAGGTGCTGGGCTTCACGCGGTCGTTTCTCTCGGCCGGCAGTTCGAGCCTGATCGCGTCGCTGTGGCCGGTGTCCGACGACGCCACGGCGGTGCTCATGAGCACGCTCTATGGCGAGCTGGCCAGGGGCCGCGACATCCAGAAGGCGATGCAGGCGGGTCAGCTCGCCGTGTTGAAGGACCCCAAGATGTCCCATCCCTTCTTCTGGGCGCCGTTCAACCTGATCGGCAACTGGCGTCTTACGGTGGGGGGGTGACATGAAGTCTTGGCTCTTGTTCGATGTTCTTTGTTCGGGGCGCGATCACGGCGACGGGGTGCCTTGCTCCGCGAATGTCCCCCGGCCTGCGGCCTCCTCCTTTATTTCGCTGCGCAAGGCACCCCGTCGCCGTGATCGTTGGACAGAGCGGTCGTTGATCAACTGCGAACCAGCAGCGTGTCCAGTGCACAGGGTACCGGGTGCTCCCCGCAGCGAAATAAAGG
>NZ_JBXASW010000100.1:0-13476 GCF_058809745.1 Variovorax sp. MPBD4-3 | reverse complement strand
GGCATGTCCAGGATGCCTTCGGGTCCGGCGGGAGGAACGGCATTCCCCGGAAGCCCCGGAAGCCCGGCAAGCCCCGGAGGCATCGGCGGCTGGAACGGAAGCCTCGGCACCAGCCGGGACCCGGCCACCAACCAGGGCGGGCTCCCGCAGCAGCAGCAGCAGCAGCAGCAGCTACCGGGCAATGCGATTGGCGGCACCAATGCCACGGTTCCGGACAACGGCACGGCCAGCCAGCGGCTGCAGGCGCCCACGCCCGCCATATCTCCGGGGGACTTCGCCGTTGTGCCATCGCCCGGCGCACTGGCACCCTCCACTTCGGGCGCACCGAATGCGCAAGCATCTGCGCGCATTGCCACCACCACCGCGCCCGACGCGGCGCCGCCCTCGTCGCCTGCGCCCTCGCCCGCCATGGCCAACGTCCCCGGCCTGACCGCCGGGCCCCGGCTCTCGCCCTCCACCGCACCGCTCCAGCCCGCCCCGCCCGTCATTCATTCGGCGCCTGCGGTGCCCACCATTCCGTTCTCCGTCGAAAGCGCACCGGCACGCAAGGCTGCGCCAACGACCACAACCGAAGCCACCGCCGCTGCGGCCGATCGCGCACCCGCGACGCCGTCGAAGCCCGCCGTGCGCACGCCGGCATCCGAACCGCCCCCGACCGCCGCGGCGGCACCGCCGCGCGCCGCCACGGAATCGGAACGCGCGCCGCCGGCCGCCAGCGCGCCGCAGGCAAAGCCCTCCGCCGAGACCACCGCCGACGTCGAACGCCCCGCCACGCGCGGCCTCTTCGGCCTCGCGCCCGCGCCCTTCGTCGAAGGCGACTTCATCGCCGCCGTCCACACGCGCGAAGGCAGCTGGGTGGTGGTGCAGCCGGTGCCCGAGTCTTTTCCGAACGCATGGCAACGCCGCGTGCTGCTGTGGTTCCTGATCGCCTCCGCCATCGTCGCGCCGGCGGGCTGGCTGTTCTCGCGCCGGCTGGTGCGGCCGATTGCCGGCTTTGCGCGCGCCGCCGACCAGCTGGGCCGCGACCCGGCCGCCCCCGTGCTGGCCCTCGAAGGCCCCGCCGAGATCGGCCGCGCCGCCCAGGCCTTCAACCGCATGCAGGCGCGGCTGCGCAGCTTCGTCGACGACCGCACGGTGATGATCGGCGCCATCAGCCACGACCTGCGCACGCCGCTCACGCGGCTGCGCTTTCGCATCGAGGACGTGCCCGACGAAGTGCGCGCCGGCATGCTGGAAGACGTCGAGGAAATGGAGCTGATGATCGGCTCGGTGCTCAGCTTCATCCGCGATGCGTCGGTGGTCAGCGCGCGCGAGCGCATGGACTTCGCGAGCCTGGTCGAGGACGTGGTCGAGCAGGCCGTGTTCGTCGGCAAGGACGTGCTGCTGCTGCAGCGCACCGAGCACGCGCAGGTGGAGGTCGACGTGATCGGAATGCGCCGCGTGCTCGACAACCTCATCGAGAACGCCGTCAAGTATGGCAACCAGGCGCGTGTGCGCCTGTTCATCGACGGTCCCGACGCGGTGGTGGAGATCAGCGACCGCGGACCGGGCCTGCCGCCCGATGAGCTGGAGCGCGTGTTCAAGCCCTTCTATCGCACGCCGCAGGCCCGCTCCTCACGCGCCGCGGGCAGCGGCCTGGGGCTGGCCGTATGCCGGTCGATCGCGCGCGCGCACGGCGGCGACGTGGTGCTGAAGCCGGGCTCGCACGGGCTGCTGGCGCATGTGCGTGTGCCGCTGGCGCTGGATGCACCGCGCCGCGAGGTGCCGCCCCTGGAGCACAGCGCCTCCTCCTGCTGATTCGGCACAAAAAAAAGGGAGCGGCGCTCCCTTCTTTGTCTTCGTGCGGATCAGTCCTCAGAACGCGTGGCGGATGCCGAAGTCGTAGCCGGTCGACGAACGCGGCAGGCCCGAGAAGCCCACGCCGGTGCTGCCGTAGCCCGTGGTGCTGGCCGACACCAGGCTGCCGGTGTAGTTCACGTCGTTGCGGTTGTTCACGCGTGCCACCGTCGCGTACAGCGCCGTGCGCTTGGAGAGGTTGTGCACGTAGCCGACCGCGAGCTTGCGGGCCAGCGGGTCCTCGCCCGTGACGCCCGCGGCGCCTTCGTTGTAGCGAACCTGCGAGTACGCCACGCGGATCAGGCCGGCGCCCACCGGAACGGTCGCGCCGATCAGGTAGCCGTTGTAGCTGTCGTGCGTGTCGGCCGCTGCCGAGTAGTCGAACTTGTTCTTCACGTTAGACAGCTCGCCGAACAGCTTGACCGGACCGAAGTCGTACGAAGCGCCCAGGTTGATGGTCTGCACGCTGCGCTCCAGCGCGGCGGTGTCCACGGCGGTGCTGCGGCCCACGCCCAGCGCGATGTCCAGCGGACCGTTGGCATAGCCGAAACGCCCGCCCACGTAGCGGCCGGCGCTGCTGCTGGTCGCGGCCGTGGTGCTGGTGGCGCTGGTGCTGGTGTTCTCGGCAAAGCTGTACTGCAGCTGGCCGTAGAAGCCGCCCAGGTTCGGCGGCAGGAAGTAGCCCACCGAGTTGCTGGCGCGCACGTAGTTGGCGTTGTTGATGGTGGTGTTGCCACTGACGGTGCTGATCACGTTGGTGCCCGAGCCGTTGGTGCCGAACGGATCGAAGACGGTGTCGTTCCAGAAGGTGGGCGTGTAGTCGCGGCCCAGGCGCAGCTCGCCGAAGCCACCCGACAGGCTCACGGTGGAGCGGCGGTTGAAGGTGGACACGCCGGTGGCGCCGTCGTCGTTGGTGATGGGCGCTTCGAGCCAGAAGCTCGCGGCCAGGCCGCCGCCGAGGTCTTCGGTGCCGCGAAAGCCGATGCGGCTGGAGTTGTAGCCGGAGTTGCCCAGGCTCCACTTGCTTTGCTTGTTCGACAGGCCCGTGACGGTGTCGCGCGCGGTGTTCGACTGGTAGGTCACGCCGGCGTCGACGACACCGAACAGCGTGACGGACGATTGGGCAGAGGCCAGGCCGCAGACGGCCAGGGCAGCGAATGCCGTGAGGGATTTCTTCATTCAGGTTCTCCGGTTTCAGGTGTGATGCGGCCGCTCGGTATCGACCGGCTGTACGCATGGTTTCGTTCAAATCCGGAGGAAATTGGTAGATCCGTTTTCCGTCGCACCGAGTGTTGTGCGCGCACGTCAGACATGCGCCGACGCAATGAGCGAAGTCTTTGCATGGGTCCTTCAAATTTCTCCCAATTCGTTTGAAAAGATGTGCGCATGCCGAAGCCGCGACTCCCGCGAGTCGCGCAATCCTTGAAGTTCGAAGGAGCCTCACATGACCACTGCCTTGCACAAAGCCCCCTCCCGTCCCTTGCTCACGCTGGCCGGCCACGGGCATGCCCAGCCGGGATCCGACGCGCACGCACGCCGCTCGTTTTCCATCGACGACGCGCAGGCGAACAACACGGCGACCATGCTGGCCGTGCAGCAGCTCACCAGTGCATTCGGGCCCGCGTTCGGCCGCTTGCACGTGCGGCAGGACCTGGTCATTCCCATGTACGAAGGCAGCGCCGTGCCCACCGCCCGCTTCGACGTGACCCTGGTGTGCGAGGCCGGCATTTACCTGTTCGAGGTGAAGGGCTGGCGCAACGCGGTGGTCTACCGCAAGACATCGGCGCGTGCGCTGCCGCGCTGGTTCCTGCGCCAGCACGACCACTCGCTGGCACGCGAGGTGAAGGACCCCGCCTGGCAGTGCGGCCGCAAGACCACGCACCTGCGCAACCTGCTGCCGCCAGACCTGCGGGTGCAGTACTTCGTGCTGCTGCCGTGCGAGGGCGTAGAGCTCCAGGGTGTGATGCCCACCGCGGTGATCACGCCGCAGGACCTGCCGTACATCGCCCGCGTGGCGCGCAACAACGGGCACAACGACCACGGCTATCCGCTGCTGGACGATGCCGCGATCGACCGCACGCTGCGGCTGCTGGACGGCCTGCAGGGCGACCTGACGCTCGACGACCACATGCGCAACAGCCGCGAGAACGGCCGCGAAAAAAGCGCGCGCGTGCACATGCGCCCCGCGCATCCCGGCGCGCTGAATCTGCAATGACACGATGAGCCGGATCCTGTTGGTGGAGGAAGGGCGCGACGCCGCGTCGGTGCTGCACGAAGAGCTGCACCATGCCGGCCACGAGATCGAGCACATCGATGACGGCGCCGTGGCGCTGCATCGCATCCTGACCGAGCCGCCCGCTCTCACGCTGCTAGACGTGGCGCTGCCGCACGTGAGCGGGCTGCAGATCCTGGAGAAGGTCCGCGCGCGCAGCGACCACCCCATCATCATGCTCACGGCGCGCGGCGAAGAGGCCGACCGGCTGCGCGGCTTCGAGCTGGGCGCGGACGACTACGTGTGCAAGCCTTTTTCGCCGCGCGAAGTGGCGGTGCGCATCCACGTGGTGCTGCGCCGCTATGCGCAGCGCCAGCGCGTGGCGCGCCCGGTGGTGCCGATCACCTTCGGCGCGGTGCGCGGCTGCGCGATCCTCGACGGGCACTACCTGCCGCTGACGCGGCGCGAATCGCTGCTGCTGCGTGCGCTGTCGCAGGAGCCGGGGCGCGTGCTCACGCGCTCGAAGCTGCTGGAAGCAGCCTTCCCCGAGGCACTGGACGTGAACGAGCGCGTGGTCGACACGCACATCAAGAACCTGCGCAAGAAGCTCGCCACCGTCTCGGCGGCGCACGACTGGATCCGCTCGGTCTACGGCGTCGGCTTCGCATGGGAATCCCGCACCCGGCAGGACGCCTGAACCCCACCGGCCTCCTGGAACGCTCCTTTGCTCATGAAATCACGCTGGCGCGGCTGGCCGCTGCCGTCGATGGCGCTTTCGCTCATGCTCCTGCTGCACGCCCGCAGCGCCATCGCGCAGGAAACGCAGCAAGGCTGGATCGACGCCCCCATGACGCTGCGGCGCACGCCGCAGCTGGCAGAAACCATTCCCCCGGCCGAGCGCGGCATGCACCCCAGCCTGGTCGAGGGCGACCGCCTCTCCGGCCGGCCCGACCTCGAGGTGGTGGTGGAAGGCGACGCATCGCTGCGGCGCGGCGAAACCCGCATCACCGCCGACCGGCTCACCTACCAGCCGCCCGGCGACCTGGCCACGGCCACCGGCAACGTGCGCCTGAACCAGGCCGGCAGCGTGTACGAAGGCCCGCAGCTGCAGCTGAAGGTCGAGAGCTTCGAGGGCTTCTTCGAGCATGTGCGCTACACGCTGCTGGGAACCGGCGCGCACGGCGACGCCGAGCGCATCGACTTCGTGGATGCGAACGTGTCGGTGGCGCGGCATGCCACCTACACCACCTGCCTGCGCGAGAACTATGCCGGCTGGGTGCCCGCGTGGATGCTGAGCGCCGTGACGCTGACCACCGACAACCAGGCCAACCTGGCCACCGCCACCGACGCGCAGATCAGCTTCCTGGGCCTGACCACGCCTTCGCTGCCTTCGGTGAGCTTTCCGCTGAACAACGCACGCCAGAGCGGCCTGCTGCCGCCGGTGATCGGCTTCGACACCACCAACGGCTTCGAGTACCTGCAGCCGTACTACTGGAACATCGCGCCCAACCGCGACCTCACGCTCTACCCCGAGATCATGAGCAGCCGCGGCGTGAACCTGGGCACCGAGTTCCGCTATCTGGAGAAGAACTACAGCGGCCAGATCCGCATCGACGAGATGCCCTCCGACAGCCTGCGCGACCGCAACCGGTGGGGCCTGTGGGCAAGCCACAACCAGAAGCTGGACCCCAAGCCCTTCGGACTCGATTCGCTGAGCACCTCGTTCAACATCAACCGCGTGAGCGACGACGACTACTGGCGCGACTTCTCGCACACGCCCACGCTGACCTCGCGCCAGCTCACGAACGAGGCCGACCTCAACTGGACCAAGGGCGACTGGAGCGGGCAGGCACGCACCCTCTCCTACCAGACGCTGCAGTACGCGGCCTCGCCGATCACGCCTTCATACAACCGGGTGCCGCAGGTCACGGCCAACTACACCAAGTACGACTGGCACGGGCTGGACGTGTCGGGCACGCTGGACTACACGCGCTTCCAGGTCGACTCTGCCTATGCGCCCACGCTCAACGGCATCAAGCAGCCCGACGGCGAGCGCGTGGTGGGCAACCTGCAGATCAGCCGGCCATGGGTCACGCCGGGCGGCTACGTGATCCCGAAGCTGCTGCTGCACACGGCCTCCTACCAGCTCGCGTCGCCGCTGGCCGATGGCCGCACCAGCATCACCAGCGTGGTGCCGACGGTGAGCCTGGACAGCGGGCTGGTGTTCGAGCGCGACGCCAGTCTCTTCGGCAGCGCCTGGCGCCAGACGCTCGAGCCCCGCGCGTTCTACGTGCACACGCCCTACCGCGACCAGAGCCAGCTGCCGGTGTACGACACGGCCGCCAATGACATCAGCTTTGCCACGCTCTATACCGAGAACGCGTTCTCGGGCAACGACCGCGTGTCGGACACGAACACGCTCACCACCGGCGTGACCACGCGGCTGATCGACCCTGTCACCGGCGCGGAGTCGGCACGCTTCGGCATTGCGCAGCGCTTTCGCTTCAGCGACCAGAACGTCACGCTGCCGGGCGGCACGGCCGTGACCGATCATTCGGGCGACTTCATCTTCGGCGGGCAGGTGCACTGGAACCCGAAGTGGAGCATCGACGGCCTGGCGCAATACAACATGGACACGGGCAAGTCGACGCGCGACGCGCTCACGCTGCGCTACACGCCGGCGCAGTACCACACGCTCACGGCGGCCTTCAGCTATCAGGCGGACAGCACCTCCACGGCGAACGACGGCACGAAGACGGTCGACTTCAACTGGCAGTGGCCGCTGAGCGACCTGACGGGCGGGCTGATGGGGGGCAAGTCGGCAACGGACCCGGGGCGCTGGTATGCGGTGGGCCGGCTGAGCTACAGCCTGCACGACCGTGCGTTGTCGGACAGCCTGGTGGGCGCGGAGTACAACGCCTGCTGTTGGGTGGGGCGCATCGTGCTCGAGCGGCTGGTGACGGGTCGAACCACGCCCGATACGCGGCTGATGTTCCAGATCCAGTTCAACGGCTTCGGCAACATCGGCTCGAATCCGACGAGCACGCTGCTGCAGAACATCCAGGGGTATCAGCCGCTGAACCAGTCTACGCAGCAGCCTAGCCGGTTCACCAACTACGACTGAGGGCTCTTGTTCAGGGCGTGTGCACAGGCCGCCGGGTACTCCCCTCCGCGAATGTCCCCCGGCCTGCGGCCTCCTCCTTTATTTCGCTGCGGGGAGCACCCGACGCCCTGCGCACAACGAGCGCCGTCGCTGATTTGGTCGATTTGTTGGCGCTCTGCGGGACTTCATGCCGCGCGTGTCGGCTGATTCGCGGAGTTCTTCTCTAGAGTGAATGCCCCTGTCACTTGAGACCCCACCAAGGGGAGAAGAAAGGCGCACACCCCCAACCACCCAGCGTTTGAAGGCTGCTTGCCTCGCGGCAGGTCGTCGGTGCGAAAGCAGCGATGCAGATGCGAGGTATCAAAGGCGACGGCCGGGGTGTTGGAGCACCCCGACCGTCTAACCAAGTTCGTGCAACAACCTATCAGGAACCGCACAAAAATGGCTACCAAGACTATAGCCCGGCCAACTACGCCGGTAGCTTCCGAAGACAGCGCCCAAGACCCGGCGGATCTTCTTGAAAACACCCTCTCTCAACTCGAAGCTCTCCTGTGGGTGTGCCACGGCGAAGACATCGACTGGTGCAGCGGAGATGGGCCTGGGCGGTTGGACAACCTGCTATGGCTTGCGGCCGAACTTGCCCGCAAGGCTGGACACTTATTCCAGCTGAGCGAGAAAGCGCGACGCGGGGCGCCAACCGTTTCGCGAACCCCACAGCCGCAGTCATAGTGCACAGGGCGCCGGGTGCTCCCCGCAGCGAAATAAAGGAGGAGGCCGCAGGCCGGGGGACATTCGCGGAGGGGAGTACCCGGTGCCCTGTGCACACCGGCCGCCCCTCTCGCGCCGGCCGATCAACAGCCAAGCCGAACGACCGCGCCCCGAACAACACAACCCAGTAAAAAGATCAAGGCAGCAGCTCGAACTTCAGGTCAGCCAGCGGCGTGACCTTTTCTTCGCGCACCATCTTGTATTCGGTGTTCGGCCCGAGCCACTTGGCCCAGATGCGGTCGAGCTCGCCCGACTTCTCCAGCGCATAGAGCGCGCCATTCACCTTGGCCAGCAGCACCGGCTCGTCCTTCTTCATGCCGATGCCGATGGGCTGCAAAACCATCGGGTCCTTGATCATCTTCAGCGCCACGCCCTCGGTCTTCGACTGGTTGACCAGCTTGGTGATGGTCATGGTGTTGGCCACCATGCCGACCGACTTGTTCTGCTGCACCGCCATGAAGGCCGAGCCCGTGTCCTGGAAGGTGACCGGATCGGAGCCGTTCATCTTGATCGACATCTCCGAAGTGGAGCCCTTCGTCGAGCTCAGGCGCTTGCCCTTGAAGTCGGCCTTGGTCGTGCCGGGGTCGGTGGCCTTCACGGCCAGCATTTCCTTGGCCACGTAGTAGGGGTCGCTGAACTGAATCTGCTCGCCGCGGCTCTTGGTGTAGGCCAGGTTGGCAATGGTCACGTCGACGCGGCCGAGCTTGACTTCGGGCACGCGCGCTTCCACCGACAGCGGCGTGACCTTGGCGGTGAGGCCCAGTTCCTTGGCCAGGGCATTGCACAGGTCGACGTCGTGGCCCACCATCTCGCGCGTCTTGGGGTCCGGTGCCGCGAACGGGGGCACGTCTGCGAAGGTGCCGCACTTGAGCTCCTTGCGCTGGCTGATGTCGCTCCACTGGTCGGCGTGCGCGAGCAGCGAGGCCGCGCTGAGACAGGTGCCGAGAACGGCGAGGCGGAAGACGGTCTTGTTCGACATGGTGGGCTCCTGGGAGATTGCGAAAAAGGGAACGACGGGTACTGGACTCAGTGCGCGCGCAAATCCGACAGGAAGCGCTGCGCGCGCGGATGCTGCGGACTGCGAAAGAAGGTCTCGGGGTCGGCCTTCTCCAGGATGCGGCCCGCGTCCATGAACCAGATGCGGTCGGCCACCTCGCGGGCGAAATTCATCTCGTGGGTGACGCACATCATGGTCATGCCGTCATTGGCAAGCCCGCGCATCACCGACAGCACCTCGCCGACCATCTCGGGGTCGAGCGCGCTGGTGGGCTCGTCGAACAGCATGGCCGGCGGCTCCATCGCCAGCGCGCGGGCAATGGCCACGCGCTGCTGCTGGCCGCCAGACAGCTGCGCCGGGTAAGCGCCCGCCTTGCTCGACAGCCCGACGCGCTCCAGCAGCTGCCCGGCCTTGGTCTTCGCATCGGCACGCTTCACGCCGAGCACCCGCATCGGCGAGAGCATGATGTTCTCCAGCACCGACAGGTGCGGGAACAGGTTGAAGCTCTGGAACACGAAGCCGATGCGGCTGCGCAGCCTGTTCAGCGCCGCGCTGCGCATGGGCGCGTGGATGTCCTGGCCGTCGAACAGCAGCTGCCCCGACTTCACTTCCTCCAGCCGGTTCACCGTGCGGATCAGCGTGGACTTGCCGGAGCCGGACGGCCCGCAGACCACCACGACCTCGCCCTTCTTCACCTCGGCATTGATGTCGGCCAGCGCCTGGTAGTCGCCGTACCACTTGTTGATTTCGGAAAACAGGATCATGGTGTCGTCCTTGGCGGCCGCAGGCCGCCCTGCGGGCTGTGGAACGGGCGCGGTCATGGTTGCGTCGCCACGGGGGCCGGAAGCGGCACCTCGCCTTCGGCGGCCTTCACCGGCACCGCGCCGAGCCGCTTGTGCGCGATGCGCCGCTCCAGCCATTGCGCCAGTTGCGTGAGGCTGAAGCACACCACGTAATACGTCAGCGCCAGGATGAAGAACACCTGGAACGGCTTGGTCAGCAGCTGGTTGTTGATCTGGTTGGCCGCGAAGGTGAGTTCCTGCACGTTGATCACGTAGCCCAGCGTGGTCTCCTTGATGGTGGAGATGAACTGGCTCAGCATGCTGGGCAGCATGTTGTAGAGCGCCTGCGGCAGGATCACGAACCACATGGTGCCCAGGTGGCTGTGACCGAGCGCGCGCGCCGCCTCGCTCTGCCCCTTGGGCAGCGAGAGGATGCCGGCGCGCACCACCTCCGACAGGTAGGCGCCTTCGTAGATCACCAGCGTGCACAGCATGGTGGTGAAGCCCGACACCTCGCGCCCGATGAGGATCGGCACCAGAAAGTACACCCACAAAATCACCATGAGCAGCGGCACGCCGCGCACCACGTACACCAGCACGGTGGCGGGCCAGCGCAGCAGCCGCCAGGGCGACAGCCGCGCCAGCGCCAGCAGCACCGATAGCGGAAAGGCCAGCACGATGCCCAGCACCGAAAGAATCAGGGTGGCGACGATGCCGCCGAGCGGGCCGCTGGGGTACTGGCCCACCAGCAGCAGCAGCCAGTTGTCGCGAAGGATTTCGAAGACGCTGTACATCGCTTGCCTCGCTTACCTTGCACCGACGATGCGGTAGCGCCGCGACAGCCAGCCGCCCACGGCCATGATGAGCAGCGAGCACACCAGGTACAGCACGGTGGCCACGCTGTAGGCCTCGAAGGTGCGAAAGCTCTGGCTCTCGATTTCCTTCACCGCGTGCGTGAGCTCGGCCACGCCAATGGCCATGGCCAGGCTGCTGTTCTTGAAGAGCGACACGCTGTGGTTCACCAGCGCCGGCACCGCGTTGCGGATGGCCTGTGGCAGCATCACGAAGCGCATGGAGCCGATGTAGCCGTGGCCCAGCGCACGCGCGGCCTCGGCCTGTCCGGCCGGAATGGCGCGCAGGCCCGAGCGCATGTCCTCGCTGAAGTAGGCGGCCTGGCACAGCCCGAGCGCGACGATGGACAGCCACCTCTCGGCGTTGTTGACCGACAGCCAGCCCTGCAGCGCATCTGGCAGCAGGCTGAAGATGCCGAAGTACCAGAACATGAGCTGCACCAGCGTGGGCACGTTGCGGTGGTAGGAGACGTAGCCGGCCACCACGCGCTCGGCGATGCGGCTGGGCGTGAGCCGCACCACCAGCAGCACCACGGCCATGCCCATGGCCAGCAGCCAGGAGCCGGCCGCGATCTTCAGCGTCTCCAGCAGGCCGTGCAACAGCATGGCGCCGAACTCCGGCTTCAACAGGATCGCCAGCAGGTCGAAGTCCTTCATGCGCTGTTCCCTTGTTGCGTGGCGTGCATCGGCCGGCGGCTCAATCGCGCGGGGTTTCCGGCCGCGTGGTCGACAGGCCGCCCGGCACCTGCAGCGTGGGCGTGATTTCCATGTGGCCCACGTTCACCGCGACGGGCGCGGCAATCGCAAAGGCGATGGCATTGGCGATGTCTTCGGCCTGCGGCAGTTCGAAGCCCTCGACGAAGCGCTTGTAGGTGTCCTCGGAGTCGCCGTGCACGTGCGCGAAGATGTCGGTGGCCACGCGCCCGGGGCAGATCTCGGTGACGCGCACGCGCTTGCCGAAGCAGTCGATGCGCAACTGGCGCGACAGCATGCTCACCGCGGCCTTGGTCGCGTGGTAGGTGCTGTTGCCGCCGAAGTTGTAGGCCGCCGCAATGGAGCTGATGTTGACCACATGGCCGCGATCGCGCGCCGCCATGCCGGGCACGACGAGCCGGCACAGGTGCAGCACGGCGCGCAGGTTCACGTCCACCAGCAGGTCGATGCCTTCGGCGTCGGCCTTGAGAATGGAACCGGGACGGTCCACGCCGGCGTTGTTGACCAGCACGTCGAATTCCACTTCCTTCGCGAGCCGGGTGATGCCGGCGAGGTCGCTCACGTCGATGGCGTGCGGAATGCAGCCGGTGCGCGCGGCCAGGTCGGCCAGCTTGTCGGCGCTGCGCGCCAGCGCATGGACCTTCAGGCCTTCCTTGCTGAGGCGTTCGACGACGGCGGCGCCGATGCCAGATGAGGCTCCCGTCACCAGCGCGGTCTTGTAGTCGGAAAAAGGCATGTCGGGTTCTTTCGTTGAGTGGCAGATGGCTGCCTTGGAATTCACTGTAGCCAGCGCCCGCGGGCGACGCCAAGACGGATTGGCTGTGGAGCGATAAGCCCCCCTTATGTCGCCCGCGATCCGTGCATATGACTAAGGGTTAGCACCATGTTCGTGCCCCGGTGCATCAGCTGGTTTGCCGGGAGATGGGCACCACGCGCCCCGCCTGCTCCACCACGCCACGCACGGCGCGGGCCAGGTCGACGGCACCGGGCGTGTCGCCGTGCAGCAGGATGGAATGCACCCGCATGGGAATCTTCTTGCCGCTGCTGCTGGTGACGGTGCCTTCCTCCAGCAGTTGACGCACGCGCGCCAGCACCGCGTCGCGCTCGTGGATGACCGCGCCGGGCAGCTTGCGCGGCACGAGCAGGCCGTCGTCGCCGCAGGCGCGGTCGGCCAGGAAGGTGGTGCGCACGCGCAGGCCGCAGCGTTCGGCAGCGTCTTCGATGGCGCGGCTGGCGGAGGTGCTGACGGTGAGCGAGGGATCGAAATCGGCCACGGCGCGCACCAGCGGTTCGGCCAGCGCGGCGTCGGCCGCGGCCATGTTGCCGAGCGCGCCGTGAAAGCTCATGTGCGTCATGCGGTGGCCCGCCGTGCGCGCCATGCCGTCGAGCGCGCTGAGCTGGTAGAGCACGTACGCCACCAGTTCCTTGGTCTCGATCTGCATCTGCCGGCGGCCGAAGCCCATGAGGTCTGGAAAGCCCACGTGCGCGCCGACGTCGACACCGCGCTGCAGCGCCATGCGTACGGTGCGGTCCATGATGACCGGGTCGCCCGCGTGGGAGCCGCAGGCGATGTTGGCGGAAGAAACGATCTCGAGCAGGGCTTCGTCCTCGCCCATGCGCCAGGGGCCGAAGCCTTCGCCGACGTCTGCGTTCAGGTCGATGTCCATCGTGAATCCTTGTCTCGATCGTCAGAGGGGGTGCAGGTCGAACAGTTGGGCGCCATAGCCGACTGCGAGGCCGTCGGCCGCGAGGATGCCGTCGACGATGCCGGCTTGCGGTGCGGTGACGGGCAGCAGCAGCGGGCCGATCTTCAGCAGGCCGATGGTCTGGCCGGCTTCGACACGCTGGCCGATGCGGACCAGCGGTACGGCAGCCAGTGGATGGCTTTGCAGGAATACGCCGAGCGAAGGGGCACGGATCGGCAGCCGTTCGGGCTCGGCTTCTTCAGCGGGCAGTTCGATGATTTCGTCGCCCTGCCGGCCAAGGCGCAAGGTGCCGTTTGGCGTGCGCAGTTCGAGCAGGCCGATGTCAGTGTTGGCCAACCAGGCGGCCAGCTGGGGGGAGCGCAGTGCTGTGTCCTGCATTTTTCAGGCTTTCGCTTTTTGGTTCTCTTGTTCGGGGTGGTGCACAGGCCGCCGGGTACTCCCCTCCGCGAATGTCCCCCGGCCTGCGGCCTCCTCCTTTATTTCGCTGCGGGGAGCACCCGACGCCCT
>NZ_JBXASW010000099.1:0-13579 GCF_058809745.1 Variovorax sp. MPBD4-3 | reverse complement strand
GCCGGGTGCTCCCCGCAGCGAAATAAAGGAGGAGCCCGAAGGGCGGGGGACATTCGCGCAGGGGAGCACCCGGCGCCCTGCGCGCACACCCAGAACCAAACCAACACGGCCCTCAATTGAAAGAACAAAGCAACGGCCTGCAGCAAATGAAGCGCATGGCACTGGGCCTGCTGTGCGGCGCCGCCGTGCTCTATGCGGTAGCCAGCGTGCTGCATGCGCAGCACCCCGCCTGGGGCTACGTCGCCGCGTTCGCCGAGGCCGCGATGGTCGGCGCCATCGCCGACTGGTTCGCGGTGGTGGCGCTGTTTCGCCATCCGCTGGGCCTGCCGATTCCGCACACGGCCATCATCCCCAGCAACAAGGACCGCATCGGCGCCAAGCTCGCCGGTTTCATCTGCGACAACTTCCTGAGCACCGCGCAGGTGCTGGGCAAGCTGAGGGAATTCGACACGGCCGGCCGCATCGCCGGCTGGCTGGCCCGGCCCGAGAGCGGCCGGAAACTCGGCGAATGGGGCGTGGCGGCCACGCGCTACGGGCTCACCGCATTCGACGACGAACGGGTGCGCGACTTCATGGGCCGCGCCGCTGCCGCCGGCCTCGCGAAAATCGACCTCTCCCGCCTCACCGGCCAGGCGCTCGATGCGCTCACCGCGGGCGGGCGCCACCAGGCGCTGCTCGACGACGTGCTGCAGCAGGTGGCCGGCCTGCTCGAAGGCGAGGAGGTGCAGGCGCACATCACCGAAGCCATTGCGCGCGAAATCAAGACGCTGCGCTACGTGGGCCTCGACCAGGTGGCCGCCAAGCTGGCCACGCGCAAGATCGTGGCGGCCGTGGCGCACACCATCGGCGAACTGGCGGCCGAGCCCGACCACCCGATGCGCCGGCGCTTCGACCACTTCGTCGACGACTTCGTGGTGCGCCTGAAGCTCGACCCCGAATTCCAGCAGCGCGGCGAGCAGATCCGCGCCGAACTCATCGCGCACCCGGCCCTCGGCGACTACCTGCACGGGCTTTGGGGCGAACTGCTCGCATGGCTGCACGACGACCTGGGGCGCGGCGACTCGACCATCGGCCAGCGCATCGCCTCGATGGCGGGTGCGCTGGGCGCCCGGCTGCAGGGCGACGAAGCGATCCGCCGCTGGATCAACGAGCAGATCGAGGCCGCCGCGCCGCTGGCCATCGAGCGCTACCGCGAGGACATCCGCCGCTACATCGAGCAGCGCGTGGGCGAGTGGAACGCGCAGGAAATGACGGTGGAACTGGAGCGCCACATCGGGCGCGACCTGCAGTTCATCCGCATCAACGGCACGCTGGTGGGCGGGCTGGTGGGGCTGCTGATCCACACCGTCACGCAGCTGCTGCGCGGCTAGGCCGCGGCTGAATGGCGGCTGAAGCCCGCGGGTAATCCACAGCAAACGAAAGTCCGCATCCTGTCCCTGGCGCGACGCCGTGGACACGTTCGGCTCCTAGACTGTTTCGCGAATACAGAAACAGAAGAGGAGAAGAACCCATGCACCGCAGATACCTTCGCGCCGCCTTGCTGGCCGCACCCCTTGCACTGCTGGCCGCCTGCGGCACGGTGATGCCGCCGGCCTCCGCGCCGCCCTCGTCGGCGCCGCCGGCCGCATCGCCCGCGCTGCCTCCGCCTGCGACGCCGCCCACGCGCCCCGCCGCCTGGGCCGCGCCCGAGGTGCTGGTCGCGCCGTCATCGTTCGCGGGCGTGCACGGCCTGGCGATCGACGCCAAGGGCCGGCTGCTCGCGGGCTCCGTGCTGGGCAACACGCTGTGGGAGGTCGACCGCGCCACCGGCGCCGCCAAGGTGCTCATCGACGCGCCCGAAGGCCAGGCCGACGACATCGCCGTCGGCCCGAACGGCGAACTGGCGTGGACCAACTACCTCATGGGCAAGCTGCGCTACCGCGAGCACGACGGCGCACCGCTGCGCGTGCTGGCCAAGGACCTGCCCGGCCTCAACTCGCTGGACTTCGACCGCCGCAACGGCAGGCTCTACGCCTCGCAGGTGTTCCTGGGCGACGCGCTATGGGAAATCGACCGCGCGGGCCAGAAGCCGCCACGGCTCATCAAGAAGGACATGGGCGGCTTCAACGGCTTCGAGGTCGGCCCCGACGGCATGCTCTACGGGCCGCTGTGGTTCAAGGGCCAGGTCGTGAAGATCGACCCGGCCGACGGCCGCATGGCGGTGATCGCGGACGGCTTCCAGGTGCCGGCCGCCGCCAACCTCGACGGCAAGGGCAACCTCTGGGTGGTGGATGCGCGCAGCGGCGAGCTGGTGCGGGTGGAG
The DNA here is from genome assembly GCF_058809745.1 of Variovorax sp. MPBD4-3. Taxonomy (NCBI): domain Bacteria; kingdom Pseudomonadati; phylum Pseudomonadota; class Betaproteobacteria; order Burkholderiales; family Comamonadaceae; genus Variovorax; species Variovorax sp. MPBD4-3. The sequence continues at coordinate 11,277 of NZ_JBXASW010000099.1, read as the reverse complement.
CTGGCCAGCGGGCGCAAGACCGTGGCCAAACAGCTGCGGCCCTCGCTCGACAACTTGGCCATCGCATCGGACGGCACGATCTACGTGTCGAACATGGCCAACAACGAGATCCAGGCCTTCGACCCCGCCACCGGCGCGCTGCGCACGCTCACCAGCGGCAAGGTGGCTGTGCCGGCGGGCATGAAGATCGACGGCAACGACCTCTGGGTGGCCGACGTATTCGGCTTCCGCCGGGTCGACGTGCGCACGGGCGAGGTGCAAGACGTGTTCCGCATGCAGCGCGATCCGGAGCTCGACTACCCGTTCGCGGTCGGCCTGTCGCCGAAGCTGTTCGCGCTGAGTTCGTGGTTCACCGGCTCGGTGCAGCTGGTGGACCGCCGCACGCTCAAGACCGTGCAAGTGATCCACGGCCTGAAGGCGCCGTTCGACGCCATTCCCATGCCGGACGGCAGCGTGATCTACGCCGAGATCGCCACCGGCGCCATCACCCACGCCAGCGGGCCGAAGTTTGCCGAGAAGTCAGTGCTTGCCAGCGGCCTGAGCGGCCCGGTGCAGATGGTGCTGGGCCAGGACGGCGCGCTCTACGTGACCGAGGCGGCCGGCAAGCTGCTGCGCATTCCGCTGGACGCCAGCGCGCCGCTGCGCACCGTGGCCGACGGGCTGGCGCTGCCCGAGGGCCTGGCGCAGACCCCCTGGGGCAGCTTCATCGTGGCCGAGAGCGCGGCGCGCCGGCTGGTCGAGATCGACCCGGCCGACGGCAGCCGGCGCACCGTCGCGGACAACTTGCCGATCGGCCTGGCGCCCGGCCCGGGCCTGCCGCCGCCTTATGTGGTGACGGGCGTTGCCGTGGGCGCCGACGGCACCGTCTACATGGCGGCAGACCGCAACAACGCGATCTATCGAATCCGTGCTGCAAGGTAGGTAACAGAAGGTGTAATTTCCCTGTTTACTTTTTAAAACAATCATTACAAACTGATCGGGACGTCCCAACGGCGTCCCGATCGCATCCGGTTGTCGGGAGTCTGCGAGGCGTTTTCTTCTTGAAAGGGAACTGCATGACTCCGCTTGTCGTAGGCCAATTGCTCTCGCCCGAATACACACCGGGCATGGTCGCCCTCTCCTTCCTGATCTCCTTCGCCGGCTCGCTGGTGGCGCTGATCTGCGCGCGGCGCATGATCGGGGCCGACGGCAAGCCCAACCTCGCGGTCGTGGCCTGCGCCGCCGTGGCGCTGGGCGGCATCGGCATCTGGTCGATGCACTTCATCGGCATGCTGGCGTACCGGCTGCCGGTGCCCGTCTCCTACAACATGCCGCTCACGGTGGTGTCGCTGGTGGCGGCCATCCTGATTTCGGGCATTGCGCTCTACATGGCCGGCGGACGGCGCCACTTCAGCCGTTCGGGCTGGCTGGCGGGCAGCCTGCTGGCCGGGCTCGGCGTGTGCGTGATGCACTACATGGGCATGTACGCCATGAACATGCGCGCATCGATTTCCTTCGACATCGCGACGGTGGCGCTGTCGGCGCTCATCGCCGTCACCGCCGCCGCTGCCGCGCTGTGGCTGGCGTTCAACCTGCGCAGGTTCACGCACCAGGTCGCGGCCGCGGCGGTGATGGGCGTGGCGGTGTGCACCATGCACTACGTGGGCATGAGCGCGGCCAGCATGATCTGCACCGCGAGCGCACCCGCCGACGCACTGGCCATCGGCGGCAGTTCCATGGGCCTCATCGTGTTCGGCACTGCCGGCTCGGTGCTGATCTTCATCTACTGGGTGGTCACCGGCAGCAGCCTCGACACGCCGGTCGCCGCCGGGCGGCGCGCACGCCTGAACTGACGCGCGCCGGCCAACCAGCTAGTTGGCGCAAGCGGGCGCGAGGGCCCGCTTCTACAGTCCGTGCAGAACGAAAACACACGATCCGCACAGACTCTCATGCCCGTCATCGAATCCCGGCTGCACGCGGCCAGCGACACCTTCCAGGCCAACCGCACCGGCATGCTCGCGCTGCTCGACCAAGTGCGCGCGCACGAGGCCCGCGCCGCGGCGGCCTCTGGCGCATCGGCCGAGCGCTTCGCCAGGCGCGGGCAGCTGCTGCCGCGCGAACGCCTCGCGCTGCTGCTGGACACCGGCGCGCCCTTCCTGCCGCTGGCCACGCTCGCGGGGCTGGGCCACGACAACCCTGATCTGTCGAAGAGCGTGCCCGGCGGCGGGCTGCTGTCGGGCATCGGCCAGGTGTCGGGCGTGCGCTGCATGGTCAACGCCTCCGACTCCGGCATCGACGCCGGCGCGCTGCAGCCCATGGGCCTGGACAAGCAGCTGCGCGTGCAGGAGATCGCGCTGGAGAACAAGCTGCCCTATGTGCAGCTGGTGGAAAGCGCCGGCGCCAACCTGATGCAGTACCGCGTGCAGGACTTCGTGCGCGGCGGCAACATCTTCCGCAACCTCGCGCGGCTCTCGGCCGCCGGGCTGCCGGTGGTGACGGTGACGCACGGCTCCTCGACCGCCGGCGGCGCCTACCAGACCGGCCTGTCCGACTACATCGTGATGGTGCGCGACCGCACCCGCGCCTTCCTGGCGGGCCCGCCGCTGCTGAAGGCCGCCACCGGCGAGATCGCCACCGAGGAAGAACTGGGCGGCGCCGTGATGCACACCCACATCTCGGGCCTGGGCGACTACCTGGCCGAAGACGATCGCGACGCCATCCGCATCGCGCGCTCGATCCTCGGCGGCATCGACTGGGCACGCCACGAAGCGCCGCGCCGGTTCGCGCCGCCGCGCTACGACGCCGAAGACCTGCTGGGCATCATGCCCAGCGACGGACGGCGGCCGGTGGACATGCGGGAGGTCATCGCGCGCATCGCCGACGGCTCGGAGTTCCTGGAGTTCAGCGAGCACTACGGCAGCGCCACCGTCTGCGGCCACATCCGGCTGGAAGGGCATGCGGTCGGCATCATCACCAACAACGGCCCGATCGACTCCGACGGCGCGACCAAGGCCACGCACTTCATCCAGGCCTGCTGCCAGTCGCGCACGCCCATCGTCTACCTGCAGAACATCACCGGCTACATGGTGGGCCGCGCGCACGAGGAGGCCGGCATCATCAAGCACGGCGCCAAGATGATCCAGGCCGTGACCAACGCCAGCGTTCCGCAGATCACGCTGCACTGCGGCGCCTCCTACGGCGCGGGCAACTACGGCATGTGCGGGCGGGGCTTCGCGCCGCGCTTCTGCTTCAGCTGGCCCAACGCGCGCACCGCGGTGATGGGCGGCGAGCAGGCCGCGAAGACCATGGCCATCGTCATGGAGACAGGCATGGCGCGCAAGGGCGCCGTGGACCACGCGAAGATAGACGCGATGCAGCAGCAGGTCGTCGAGCGCTTCGACCGGCAGATGAGCGTCTTCACCACCAGCGCGCTGCTGCTGGACGACGGCGTGATCGACCCGCGCGACACCCGCGCGGTGCTGGCCGAGGTTCTCTCGGTATGCCGCGACGCCGATGCGCGCGTGCCGCAACCCATGCAGTTTTCGGTGGCCCGGCCATGAGCACGAACTTCCAGAAGATCCTGGTTGCGAACCGCGGCGAGATCGCGGTGCGCGTGATGCGCAGCGCGCGTGCCATGGGCCGGCGCACCGTTGCCGTCTACTCCACCGCGGATGCCGACGCCGAGCACGTGCGGCAGGCCGACGAGGCGGTGTGGATCGGCGAATCGCTGCCCGCGCAGAGCTACCTGAACATCGCCGCCATCATCGATGCAGCACGCACGAGCGGCGCGGATGCGGTGCACCCGGGCTACGGCTTCCTCGCGGAGAACGCCGCGTTCGCGCAGGCCTGCCGCGACGCGGGGCTGGTGTTCATCGGCCCCTCTCCCGAAGCCATCCGCGCGATGGGTGACAAGGCCGGTGCCAAGCGGCTGATGCAGGCGGCGGGCGTGCCGTGCATTCCGGGCTACCAGGGCGAAGACCAGGGCGCCGCAAGGCTCGCGACGGAGGCCGCGCGCATCGGCTGGCCCGTGATGATCAAGGCAACGGCGGGCGGCGGCGGACGCGGCATGCGGCTGGTCGCTTCAGCCGAAGGCTTCGCCGATGCGCTGCAGAGTGCGCAGTCCGAGGCGCTCAACGCCTTCGGCGACGCTACGGTGATACTGGAGCGCGCCATCGTCGCGCCGCGCCACATCGAGATCCAGGTGTTCGCCGATCGCCACGGCCATGCGATCCACCTCGGCGAGCGCGACTGCTCGGTGCAGCGCCGGCATCAGAAGGTGATCGAGGAAGCGCCCTCGCCCGCGGTGTCCGAGGCGCTGCGCCAGCGCATGGGCGCGACCGCCGTCGCCGCCGCCAAGGCCATCGCCTACGAAGGCGCGGGCACGCTCGAATTCCTGCTCGACGCCGACGGCCAGTACTGGTTCATGGAAATGAACACGCGCCTGCAGGTGGAGCACCCGGTGACAGAGGCGGTGACGGGCCTGGACCTGGTCGAGCTGCAACTGCGCGTGGCGGCCGGCGAGCCCCTGCCGCTGGCGCAGCAGGACGTTCGCATCGCCGGCCACGCCATCGAAGTGCGGCTGTGCGCCGAAGACCCGTTGCAGGGCTTCGTGCCGCAGAGCGGCACGCTCTCCGCATGGCGGCCTTCGCCGGCGCTTCGCACCGAACATGCGCTGCGCGACGGCGCGGCCGTGCCGCCGTTCTACGACTCGATGGTCGCCAAGCTCGTGGCGCACGGCCGCACGCGCGACGAAGCCCGCCGCAAGCTGATCGCCGGCCTGGCCGACACCGTGGCGCTGGGCGTCGCAACCAACCAGCAGTTGCTGCAGCGCGCGCTTTCGCACGAGGTGTTTGCTGGCGGCGGCGCGACGACCGCCTTCATTGCCGATCACCTCGATTCGCTGCTCGCGCCCGATGAGGCCGCCGACACGCAGGCCGCTTTGCTCGCCGCATTGCTGCTGCAACTTGGCGAGCGCGGCTGGCCCTCGCCGCTCGCGCACACGCTGCCGAACGCGCTGCGCTTTTCGCTCGACGGCGCGGTGCATGCCGCCCGCGTGACGCCGCGCGGCGCGGGCCGCTTCGACATCGCGCTCGACGAATCCGCGCCGGCACAGGTCGCGTTGCTCGCGCTGCCCGGCGACGGCACGCTGCGCTTCTCTTGCGGCGGGCTCTCGGAGCAGGCCTTCGTCGTGCGCGACGCGGGCCGCGCGAGCTTCCATTTCCGCGGCCGGGCCTTCCAGCTCGACGACCTGACGCATGCCGCCGTCGCGCGCGCCGATGCGGCGGGCGGCGACGGCCTGCTGCGCGCATCGATGAACGGCCGCGTCATCGCGCTGCTCGCAGCCGAGGGCGACACCGTCGCCGCCGGGCAGCCGCTCGTCACGCTGGAGGCCATGAAGATGGAGCACGTACATTGCGCCCCGCGCGCCGGCCGCGTCGCCGCGCTGCACGTGGCGGTGGGCGCGCAGGTCGCGGCCCGCCACGTGGTGGCGGAGATCGCCGACGCCTGACGAAGAAACCGGCCGCAGCCCTTTGCGCAGTTTCCAGAAAGCATTTCGAATGAACGCCTCCCCTGCGAGCTACCGCTCCATCTTCACGCCCGGCCTGTTCGGCGGGCAGGTCATCGTGGTGACGGGCGGCGGCTCGGGCATCGGCCGGTGCACCGCGCACGAACTCGCATCGCTCGGCGCGCAGGTCGTGCTGGTCGGCCGCAAGCCCGAGAAGCTGGAAGCGGTGAAGGCCGAGATCGAGTCCGCCGGCGGCAAGGCCGCGACGCAGGCCTTCGACATCCGGCAGGAAGACGCGGTGCGCGACGCCGTGCGCGCCATCGTCGCGGCGCACGGCCGCATCGACGGGCTGGTGAACAACGCGGGCGGCCAGTACATCACGCCGCTGGCGGACATCTCGGCCAAGGGCTGGGAAGCGGTGATCCACACCAACCTCACGGGCGGCTTCCTTGTCGCGCGCGAGTGCTTCGTGCAGAGCATGCGCTCGCACGGCGGCGCCATCGTCAACATCGTGGCCGACATATGGGGGTCGATGCCCAACATGGGCCACAGCGGCGCGGCGCGCGCGGGCATGGTGAGCTTCACCGAGACCGCCGCGCTCGAATGGGCCGCGAACGGCGTGCGCGTGAACGCGGTGGCGCCGGGCTACATCGCCTCCAGCGGCATGGACCACTACCCGCCCGAGGCCGGCGACATGCTGCGCGCCATGCGCAAGACCGTGCCCGCGGGCCGCTTCGGCACCGAGGCCGAGACCTCCGCCGCCATCGCGTTCCTGCTGAGCCCCGCGGCCAGCTTCATCAGCGGCAGCGTACTGCGCGTGGACGGCGCGCGGCCGCAGGTGCGCATGGGCTGGCCGATGGCGCTGCCGGACGCGCACGCCCGGCAGCGCCCCGCGGTGAAGCCCTACGACGGATTCCACCTCGCGCAGACGCCGCGGGTGTTCCAGGACAAGTGAAGAACGAAAGACCGGAGACACACCTCATGCAGTACACGCACGAACACCTAGAGATCCAGAAAACGCTGCGCCGCTTCATCGACGAAGAAATCAACCCGCGCGTGGACGAATGGGAAGAAGCCGAGATCTTTCCCGCGCACGAGGTCTTCAAGAAGCTCGGCAACCTGGGCCTGCTGGGCCTGAACAAGCCCGAGGCCTTCGGCGGCGGCGGGCTCGACTATTCGTATGCGATGGCCATGGCCGAGGCGCTGGGCCACATCAGCTGCGGCGGCGTGCCGATGGCCATCGGCGTGCAGACCGACATGTGCACGCCGGCGCTCGCGCGCTTCGGCAGCGACGAACTGCGCCGCGAGTTCCTGGCGCCGGCCATCGCGGGCGACATGGTCGGCTGCATCGGCGTGAGCGAGCCCGGCGCTGGCAGCGACGTGGCGGGCCTGAAGAGCCATGCGCGCAAGGACGGCGGCGACTACCTCATCAGCGGCCAGAAGATGTGGATCACCAACAGCCTGCAGGCCGACTGGATGTGCATGCTGGTCAACACCAGCGACGGGCCGGTGCACCGCAACAAGTCGCTCGTGATGGTGCCGATGGACAGCCCCGGCATCGAGAAGGCGAAGAAGATCCGCAAGATCGGCATGAATTCGAGCGACACCGGGCTCATCTACTTCGACAACGTGCGCGTGCCGCAGCGCTACCGCGTGGGCGAGGAAGGCCAGGGCTTCGTCTACCAGATGCAGCAGTTCCAGGAAGAGCGGCTGTGGGCGGCGGCGAGTTCGCTGGAGCCGATGGAAGACTGCATCGCGCAGACCATCGAATGGGCGCAGCAGCGCAGCATGTTCGGCGCCACGCTGGCCGACCAGCAATGGGTGCAGTTCAAGCTGGCCGAACTCAAGACCGAGGTGGAGGCGCTGCGCGCGCTCACCTACCGCGCCTGCGACCTGCATGTGCAGGGCCAGGACGTGCTCGAGCTCGCGTCGATGGCCAAGCTCAAGACCGGCCGGCTCACGCGACAGGTGGCCGACACCTGCCTGCAGTTCTGGGGCGGCATGGGCTTCACGCTGGAGAACCGCGTGTCGCGGCTGTACCGCGACGGCCGGCTGGGCTCCATCGGCGGCGGCGCGGACGAGGTGATGCTGGGCATCCTCGCGAAGACCATGGGCATCGCCAAGCGGCCGCCGCGCGGCTGAACACGGCATGGACGCCGAACTGCAGGCCGACCGCGCGGCACTCGCCGACACCGTGCGGCGCTTCGCCGAGAACGAGATCGCACCGAACGCGCAGGCGTGGGACGACGCGGGCGAGTTCCCGCGTGCGCTGTACGCGCGCGCCGCCGAACTGGGCCTGCTCGGGCTGGGCTACCCCGAAGCGCTGGGCGGCACGCCCGCCTCGTATGCGCTCAAGCTGCCGGCATGGGTCGCGCTCGCGCGCCACGGCAGGAGCGGCGGCGTGCTCGCGAGCCTGTTCTCGCACAACATCGGACTGCCGCCGGTGGTGCTGCACGGCAGCGAAGCGGTGCGCCAGGAAGTGGTGCCGCCGGTGCTGCGCGGCGAGAAGATCGCGGCGCTGGCCATCACCGAGCCCGGCGGCGGCTCCGACGTGGCCGCGCTGCGCACCACGGCTCGGCGAGTCCCGGACGGCGATGGCGACCACTACGTGGTGAACGGCGAGAAGACTTTCATCACCTCGGGCATGCGCGCCGACTGGATCACCGTGGCGGTCCGCACCGGCGAAGGACGCGGCGCGGGCGGCATCTCGATGCTGCTGATGCCGGGCGATGCACCGGGACTCTCGCGCACGCGCCTGTCGAAGATGGGCTGGCTGTGCTCCGACACCGCCACGCTGCACTTCGACGACGTGCACGTGCCCGCGCGCTACCTGCTGGGCGACGAAGGCGCGGGCTTCCGCATGGTCATGGGTAACTTCAACGGCGAGCGCATCGGCCTCGCGGCGGGCGCGCTGGGCTTCGCGCAGGCCTGCCTCGACGAGGCGCTGGCCTGGGCGCGCGAGCGCAGGGCTTTCGGTGCCGCGCTCATCGAACATCAGGCGGTGCGCCACAAGCTGGTCGACATGCAGATGCGCATCGCCTCCACCGAGGCCTGGATCGAGGCGGTGTCGGCCGAGGGCGACGCGCTGGAGGCCGCCGGGCGCTCCAACGCCCCCGAATGGGTGGCGCAGATCTGCCTGCTGAAGAACCACGCCACGCAGACCATGCAGTTCTGCGCCGACCAGGCGGTGCAGATCCTGGGCGGCATGGGCTTCATGCGCGGCACGGTCAGCGAGCGCATCTACCGCGAGGTGAAGGTGATGATGATCGGCGGGGGTGCCGAGGACATCATGAAGGAGCTGGCGGCGAGGCAGCTGGGCTGGTAGGCCCCCCCGCCGCATCCTCTCTGTTCAGCCTTCGCTCTTGCCGCCGGCAGTGTCGCCGCGTGCCGCGGCTTTCGCGGCCGCCGCGCGCAGCTTGTCCTTCTTGCTCGGCCGCTTGCCCTTGATGCCGCCCGTGCCCGACGCATCGACCACCGGCGGCGCCACCTCCGTCGGCTCGAAGCCTTCGACCTGCTCGCGCGGCAGGCTCAGGCCCTGGCGCTTCTCGATGAGGCGGAAGTGCGCCTCGCTCGCCGCGCTCACGAAGCTGATCGCCAGGCCGCTCTCGCCCGCGCGGCCGGTTCTGCCGATGCGGTGGATGTAGTCAGTCGGCGAGCGCGGCAGGTCGTAGTTGATGACCACCGGCAGCTGCGCGATGTCGATGCCGCGCGCGGCCAGATCGGTGGCGATGACCACGTCCCAGCGGCTCTGCTTGAACTGCGCCAGGATGTCGGTGCGCGTGCCCTGCGCGATGTCGCCGTGGAAGGGCACGGCGTAGATGCCGTTCTTGTAGAGCTTCTCGGCCACGGTCTGCGCGGCATGCTGCGTGGCGACGAAGACCAGCACCCGGTCCCACTCGCCTTCGTGCTGCTTGAGCAGGTGGCGCAGCAGCTGCGTGCGGCGCGCGGCATCGACCTCGATCACGCGCTGCACGATGTTGGGCTCGGTGCCGGGCTCGCCCTGCACGTCGATGACGGCGGGGTCGCGCAGCGTGGCGTCGGCCAGCGCCTGGATGGCGGGCGGGAAGGTGGCGGAGAACAGCAGGTTCTGGCGCTGCTTCGGCAGCATCGCGAGGATGCGCCCCAGCTCTTCGGCGAAGCCGAGGTCGAACAGGCGGTCGGCCTCGTCGAGCACCAGCGTGGCGACGGCGTCGAGCCGCAGCGCGTTGTGGTCGGCCAGGTCGAGCAGCCGGCCGGGGGTGGCGACGACGATGTCGGCGCCGCCGCGCAGGCTCATCATCTGCGGGTTGATCGACACGCCGCCGAAGGCGACGACGATCTTCAGCCGTTCGGGCAGGTGCTGCGCGAGGCTGCGCAGGGTCTCGCCGACCTGGGCAGCGAGCTCGCGCGTGGGCACCAGCACCAGGGCGCGCACGCGGCGCGAGGCGCCCAGCGGTCGCTCGGCGCCCAGGCGCTGCAGCAGCGGCAGGGAAAATGCGGCGGTCTTGCCGGAGCCGGTCTGCGCCGAGCCCCGCACGTCGCGGCCCTGCAGAATCGCGGGGATGGCCGCGGCCTGGATGGCGGTCGGTGCGGCATAGCCGCTTTCGGCGGCGGCGTGCACGAGCGCGGGGGCCAGGCCCAGTGAATCGAATGGCATGTGAGCAGACAGAGAGAGAAACCCGGTAACAGAGAGAGATGGATCGAATGGCGACGACGAAAAGCAATCAGGCCGGCAGCACCCTGGTGTATTCCACCGAGGCGGGCGGGCGCATGTGCCCCGGCTGCGCAGCGCCGGTGGCGCAGTGCCGCTGCAAGGAACTCAAGGCGCGCCTGCCGGCCACTGACGGCATTGTGCGTGTATCGCACGAGACCAAGGGACGCAAAGGCAAGGGCGTGACGGTGGTCAAGGGCGTCGCGCTCGATGCCGCGGGGCTCACGGCGCTGGGCAAGCAGCTGAAAACGGCCTGCGGCTCGGGCGGCACGGTGAAGGACGGCGTGATCGAGATCCAGGGCGACCACCGCGAACTGGTGATCGCGGCGCTCGTGAAGCAGGGCCACACGGTCAAGCGCGCCGGCGGCTAGAACGGGAAAACCGCCTATGAACCCCGAAGACCTGCAGCGGCTCGTGACGCTCCAAATGCCTTTCGGCAAGCACAAGGGCACGCTGATTGCCGATTTGCCCGGAAATTACCTGACCTGGTTTGCACGCGAGGGTTTTCCCTCAGGAGAAATTGGCCGGCTGCTGGCCTTGATGCATGAAATAGACCACAACGGGCTCTCGGACCTGCTCAAACCGTTGCGAAACCGCCCGTCGCCTCGCGATGTTTCTCAATAACACACGAATTTCCCACCCTTTTTGCAATTGGGCTGGATAATCCGGCTTACGTGTCTGTGAGCTCCGTCTCCCGTGCACGTATTTTGGTGATCGGTCAGTTTCGCGCCACAGCGCATTTTGTTTGTTGTGATTCTGGGACTCCATCGCTTTGTCTTGTTGGTTTGAATTAGGAGTCCCTCAATGGGCAAGAAACTCTACGTAGGCAACCTCGCCTACTCCGTGCGTGACAACGACCTGGAACAGGCTTTCGGCGAGTTCGGCTCGATCGTCAGCGCCAAGGTCATGATGGAACGTGACACCGGCCGTTCGAAGGGCTTCGGCTTCGTCGAAATGGGTTCGGATGCTGAAGCACTCTCCGCTATCGAAGCCATGAACGGCCACTCGCTGCAGGGCCGCGCCCTGACGGTGAACGAAGCCCGTCCGATGGAAGCTCGTCCCCCCCGCACCGGCGGTGGCGGCGGCTACGGTGGTGGTGGTG
>NZ_JBXASW010000098.1:0-13662 GCF_058809745.1 Variovorax sp. MPBD4-3 | reverse complement strand
GGGGGGGGGCGGGGGGGGGGCCAAGCAGCGTATCCATCGCGCGCCCCGCCTGCCCCCATCCCGACCTTCCCCCGGAGGGGGAAGGAGCAATACATGAGCACTCTCACGCCTCCCATCCGCCCCGAGTACGAGCGCGCGCTCGAGCCCTTCACCGAACTGCCGGTCGAACGCACGCTGCCGCTGGGCACGCGCATCTGGTCGCAGGCCTGGCTGCGCAAGGGGCTGATCCTCGTCGCCATCGCCGTGCTGTGGGAGCTGGCCGCCCGCTGGCAGGACAACGACCTGCTGCTGCCCACCTTCACCGCCACGGCGCGCGCGCTGTTCGAGGGGCTGGCCAGCGGCGAGCTGATCGAGAAGGTACGCATCTCGCTCGCGGTGCTGCTGCAGGGCTACCTGGCCGGCGTGCTGCTGGCCTTTGCGCTCACCACGCTGGCCGTGTCGACGCAGGTCGGCCGCGACCTGCTGGACACGCTCACGTCCATGTTCAACCCGCTGCCCGCCATCGCGCTGCTGCCGCTGGCGCTGCTGTGGTTCGGGCTGGGCCGGGGCAGCCTGGTGTTCGTGCTGATCCATTCGGTGCTGTGGCCGCTGGCCCTCAATACCTACGCGGGCTTCCAGGGCGTGCCCGAAACCCTGCGCATGGCCGGGCGCAACTACGGGCTGAAGGGCCTGCGCTACGTGCTGCAGATCCTGGTGCCGGCCGCGCTGCCGTCGATCCTGTCGGGGCTGAAGATCGGCTGGGCATTCGCCTGGCGCACGCTGATCGCGGCCGAGCTGGTGTTCGGCGCCTCGTCGGGCAAGGGCGGCCTGGGTTGGTACATCTTCCAGAACCGCAACGAGCTCTATACCGACCGCGTGTTCGCGGGCTTGGCGATGGTGGTGCTCATCGGGCTGCTGGTGGAGAGCCTCGGCTTCAAGACGCTGGAGCGGCTGACGGTGCGCCGCTGGGGCCAGCAGCGCTAGCAGCCGGCGGATTCAGGCGCCGGCCCCCGGCGTGCCAAAGCGGCCCCGGCTCGGGTCTAATCGCAGGTTTTGGCACGCGTTTCCTCCTCTCCCATGAGTTCTTCCTCTTCCGACCTCTCGCCGATCGCCGAAGCGCTGGCCGATGCCGCCGCCGCCCAGTCGATGCATTACTTCCGCACCCCGCTGGACATCATCACCAAGGCCGACGAAAGCCCCGTCACGCTGGCCGACCGCGCCGCCGAGACGGCGATGCGCCAGATCCTCGGCGCCCGCGTGCCGGCCGACGGCATCTACGGCGAGGAACACGGCCCCGAGCGGCTCGAGGCCGAGCGCGTCTGGGTGCTCGACCCGATCGACGGCACCCGCAGCTTCATCACCGGCTCGCCGCTGTGGGGCACGCTGATCGGCGTGCTGCAGGGCGGGCGCGTGGTGTTCGGCATGGTCGACATGCCGGTGCTCAAGGAACGCTGGATCGGCCGCAACGACGGCAGCGGCAAGGGCGCCACGCGCGACGGCCAGCCGGTGCGCGCGAGCAACTGCACCGAAGTGGCCAAGGCCCGCATCGTCACCACATCGCCCGACATCTTCGCGCCCGCCGACTGGGCGGCCTTCGACAGGCTCAGCCGCCAGTGCGCGATGCGCCGCTTCGGCGGCGACTGCTACGGCTACGCCCAGCTGGCGGGCGGCACCATCGACTTGGTGGTCGAGACCGGCCTGCAGCCCTACGACTACCTCGGCCCGGCCGGGCTGATCGAGGCGGCGGGCGGCGTCATCACCGACTGGCAGGGCCAGCCGCTGGGCCTGAAGTCCGACGGAAGGGTCATTGCCGCCGCAACGCCCGAACTTCACCGACAAGCGATGGCCCTGCTCTCGGCCTAGACTGTCCGGCATGTTCCGCTGGCTGATCGTCGTCGTCCTTGCCCTGGTGCTCATGAGCGGCCTGACCGCCTGGCTGCGCCGCTTCGGGTTCGGGCGGCTGCCCGGCGATTTCGAGTTTCGCGCCTTCGGCCGCGAGTGGCAGCTGCCGATAGCGAGCACCGTGGTGCTCAGCATGATCGCGGCGCTGGTCGCGCGCCTGCTGTAGCGGCGCCCCTGACCTGAGAGAGAGAAGACCCCCGCAATGAGAGCCTGCGTAGACATCGGTGGCACCAAGGTGGCCGTGAGCCTTTCCCCTTCGAGCGACAAGCCGCTGGTCGGCCGCCGCAGCGAGCCGACCGCCAAGACCGGCGACAACGACGCGGTGGCGGTGCAGATCATCCGCATGATCGAAGAGGTGTGCGCGGAGCAGGGCGTCGACCCGGCCACGGTCGACCGGGTGGGCGTGTCGTCCACCGGTCCGTTCGAGCTGCGCGACGGCCTGGTCGAGCTGGCCACTCCCAACATCTGCGGCGGCATCGCCGGCCCCTCGCGCGGGCTGCCGAATTCCTGGATGACCGCCATCATCGAAGCCCCGCTGGTCAAGCGCTTCGGCAGCGTGCGCGTCGAGAACGACGCCGTCGCCGCGCTGGAGGCCGAGCGCCACTGGGGCGCGCTGAAGGGCCTGGACAACTGCGCCTACGCCACCTGGAGCACCGGTGTGGGCGTGGGCCTGTGCGTGGACGGCCGGGCGCTGCGCGGCAAGAACGGCAACGCCGGCCACGCGGGCCACAGCTTCGTGGTCGACGACGCCAGCGGCGCGCTGTGCGGCTGCGGCAACCACGGCGACGTCGAGGCGCTGGTGAGCGGCAGCTCGATCGAGCACCGCTTCGGCCAGTCGGCGGCCGAACTTTTCAGCGCGGCCGCGGCGGGAGAGCCCAAGGCCGTCGAAACGGCCGAGGCGCTGTGCCGCATCGTCGGGCGCATGCTCTACAACATGGTCATCACGCTCGACCTGCAGCGCATCAGCCTCGGCGGCAGCGTGTTCTCGCACAACAGCGACTTCGTGCTGCCGCGCCTGCAGGCGCAGATCGACGGCAGGCTGCTGCCGCTCACGCGCGGCGTGCTGCTGGTGCCCGCCGGCCTCGGCGACAAGGTCGGCGACTACGCGGCCCTGGCGCTGCTCGACTGAGACTGAACCGCGGAAGAAGGCGCCTTGCGCCGCTCGGCCGTGGCCGGCGGCGCCACGCCGCAGCCTTCGGCCACGATGGCACCCAGCCGGCGCAGCCCGGCATCGACCGCGTCCGAATACGGCCAGCCGCAGTTGATGCGCAGGTAGTGGTCGAAGCGCGGCGAGTTCGAGAACTGCGCGCCCGGCGCCACCAGCATGTGCTCGCGCAGCGCCGCATCGAACACCGAGGCCGACGACAGCCGCTGCGGCAGTTCCACCCACAGCTGCAGCCCGCCGCGCGGCAGGTTCAGCCGCGTGCCCTGCGGAAAGTACCGGGCGATGGCGTCCGCCGTCTGGTCGCGCTGCACGTGCAGCCGCTCGCGCAGCCGGCGCAGGTGGCGGTCGTAGGCGCCGCCCGCGATGAACTCGCCCGCCGCTATCTGCGCCAGAGCCTCGTTGTTGCGGGTCTGCGCGTACTTGAGCATTTCCACCTGCGCATGCCAGCGCCCGGCGGTGATCCAGCCCAGCCGCAGCCCGGGCGCCAGCACCTTGTGCAGCGAGGCGCAATAGATCACGTTGCCGGTGCGGTCCCATGACTTCAGCGCGCGCAGCGGCGTGTCGCTCTCGACCAGGTCGCTGTAGGTGTCGTCCTCGACCAGCGCGATGCCGTGGCTCTCGCAAAGGTGCACCAGCCGCTGCTTGTGGGCGTCGGGCATCACGCTGCCGATGGGGTTCTGCAGGTGCGGCACCACCACCACGGCCTTGATGTCGTCGTAGGTCTGGACGGCCAGCTCCAGCGCCTCGATGGAGATGCCGGTCTGCGGGCTGGTCGGGATCTCGAGCGCGCGCATGCCCAGGCTCTCGAGCACCTGCAGCAGGCCGTAGAAGGTGGGCGACTCCACGGCCACCGTGTCGCCCGGTTTGGCGATGGCGCGCAGCGCGAGGTTCAGCGCCTCGATGCAGCCGTTGGTGACCAGCACCTCGTCGGGCGCCACCGTCATGCCGATGCGCAGGTTGCGCTGCGCCACGGCTTCGCGGAACTGCAGGTGGCCCTTCTGCGACGAGGCGGTGGTCAGCAGCTCGGGCCGCTGGCGCAGCGCGCGCGTCATCGAATTGCGCAGCGCCTCGGCCGGGTACAGCTCGGGGGCCGCGCGGGCGATGGCGAAGTTGAGCTTCACGCCCGTGTGCCGCCCGCGCGCCATGAAGTTGGCCATGCGCTCGCGCATGCTGACGAACCGCGCGGGGTCTGGCGGCACGTCGGCCACCGGCTCTTCCATGGGCGCGATGGCCATGCGCTGCGGCCGCCGCACGAAGTAGCCCGAACGGTCGCGCGCCTCGACCCAGCCGTCGCTTTCCATCGCGCGGCAGACCTGCAGCGCGGTCGACAGGCTGATGTCGTGCAGCCGCATGAGGCTGCGCAGCGACGGCAGCTTGTCGCCCTGCTTGAGCGAGCCGGTGTGGATCGCGTCCACGTAGTGCGCGGCAAGCTGGCGGTAGAGCGGTAGCGAGTCCATGGGGCAGATGTTCCCCCGATCGGGCACTGGAAAACAGATGCAGTTGCTCGGGAAAACCACCATAACAGATGCGCCCGGACATTGGCTGTTATGGCCGCAATAGCTGGTGCGTGTGCCTGTTTTTTGGGCAGCCGAATTCCTACGATCAGTGCCCGACCACCGCTTTTTTCAAAGGCACGCCATGATCACCACGCTCTCTTCAGCCCCCGCCTTGGTCACCCTCGAGCCGGGCCAGTCCCTGCGCACCGCCGTCGATGCCGGCACGTCGCTGCAAGTGGCCAAAGGCCGGGTGCGGTTGGTGTCGCCCCCGAGCTGGTTCGGCGAATCGCTGTTCATGACGGAAGCCGCGCTGGACGAAGGCGATGTCCACCGGCTGGACCGCGGCGGCTGGATCGAGGTGACGGCGCTGCACGCACCCGTGTCGCTGCGCATCCACGCGCCGTACCAGCCGCATGTGCCCGCGCAGGACGATCCGGAACTGCGGCCCGTGATGCGGCTGATGCGCCTGCTTACGGGCTGGTGAGGCTGAGGAGACTGTCCTTCATGGCGCGTGCACAGGCCACGCTGCCGGTTCTCGGCCGATCAACCAGTGCCCCGTCGGCGCGAGCGCGCCCCGAAAAACCCCCGACGAACAAAAGCAGAAGATCAGCGCTCGCTGTCCACCTCGCGCAGCGCATCCAGGAAGGTGCGCCGCCACCAGTGGATGTCCTGGTCGCGGATGCGCGACAGCAGCTTCTGGTGCCGCTCGCGCCGTTCTTCCAGCGGCATGTGCAGCGCCTGCTGCACGGTTTCCGCCGTGCCGTGCGTGTCGTACGGGTTCACCAGCAGCGCCTCTTTCAGCTGCTCGGCCGCGCCGGCAAAGCGCGACAGCACCAGCACGCCGGGGTCGGCCGGGTCCTGCGCCGCGATGTATTCCTTGGCCACCAGGTTCATGCCGTCGCGCAGCGGCGTCACCAGCCCCACGGCCGCCGCGCGGCACAGGCCCGGCACGCGCTTGCGCGCCACCATGCGGTGGATGTAGCGCACCGGCATCCAGTCGAGTTCGCCGTAGTCGCCGTTGATGGCGCCGCACAGCGACTCGAGTTCGCGGCGGATGTCGGCGTAGGCGTCGACCGTCTCGCGCGTGGGCGAGGCGATCTGTATCAGCGTCGCGCTGCGCCGGTTCTCCGGGTAGTGCGCCAGCAACTCCCGGAACGCCCGCACGCGCTGCGGAATGCCCTTGGAGTAGTCGAGCCGGTCGATGCCCAGCAGCAGCCGGCGCTGCGAATACTCGCGCTTCATGGTCTCGTACATGTCGCGCGATTCCTTCGCATGCGTGAGCGCGGCGAACTCGTCCACGTCGATGCCGATCGGGAACGCGCTGCAGCGCACCGTCTGCCCGTAGGCGCGGTACATGTCGTCGCCCAGGTACTGGCCGCGCGCCTCGTTGCGCACGTAGTGCTCGAAGTGCTGCACGTCCTGCTGGGCCTGGAAGCCGATCAGGTCGTATGCGAACAGCGAGCGCATCAGCCACTCGTGCTGCGGAATGGCCGCGATGATGATCTGCGGCGGCAGCGGAATGTGCAGGAAGAAGCCGATGCGCTGCTTGCAGCCCATCGCGCGCAGCTCGGCCGCCAGCGGTATCAGGTGGTAGTCGTGCACCCAGATGATGTCGTCTTCCTTCAGCAGCGGCAGCAGCTTGCGCGCGAACAGCTGGTTCACGCGCCGGTAGCCGCCGATGAAGCCGGCGTCGAAGTGCGCCAGGTCGAGCCGGTTGTGGAACACCGGCCAGAGCACGTCGTTGCTGTAGCCGAGGTAGTAGCTGTCGTGGTCCTCGCGGCTCAGGTCGATGGTGGCTAGCGTGACCTTGCCGGCCTGCTGCCGGTGCAGCTCGCCTTCGCCGGTCGGCCCGCCTTCGATGATCTGCCCGCTCCAGCCGAACCAGAGGCCGCCGCTTTGCTGCAGCGATTCGCCCAGTGCCACGGCCAGGCCGCCGGCCGCGGGCTTGCGTGGGTCGGCCACGCGGTTCGAAATGACGACGAGGCGGCTCATATGGCGGAGTCCCACGGAGCGGACAGGCGCACCGCCGCGTTGATGATGCCGACCATCGAATAGGTCTGCGGAAAGTTGCCCCACATCTCGCCGGTGACCGGATGCGTGTCTTCCGACAGCAGCCCCAGCGGGTTGCGCGCGGCCAGCATGGTCTCGAAGATCTGGCGCGCCTCGGCCTTGCGGCCGATCTTGGCGAGCGCGTCGATGCGCCAGAAGGTGCAGATGTTGAAGGCCGTCTCGGGCTTGCCGAAGTCGTCGGCAGCCTCGTAGCGGCGCATGTACGGGCCGTCGCACAGCGACTTCTCCATGGCGTCGACGGTGGAGATGAAGCGCGGGTCGCGCGCGTCGATCAGGCCCACCTCCACCATCAGCAGGATGCTCGCGTCGAGCTCGTGCCCGCCGAAGCTCTCGGCAAAGGCCTGCCGCTCCTCGCACCACGACTTGGTGAGGATCTCTTCCTTCATGCGCGCGGCGTGGCCGTGCCAGTAGGCGGCGCGTTCGGGCAGGTCCAGCGCGCGGGCGATCTTGCTGAGCCGGTCGCAGGCGGCCCAGCTCATCAGCGCCGAGCTGGTGTGCACCCGGGCGCGCGTGCGCAGCTCCCACATGCCGGCGTCGGGCGTGCCGTAGACGCGCACCGCCTGTTCGCCCACCGCCTCGAGGTGCGGGAACTCCGCCAGCCCCGCGCGGCTGAGCAGCCGGTGGTCGTGGAAGGCCTGCGCCGCGCCGAGCACGATGTTGCCGTACACGTCGTGCTGGAAGTGCTCCTGCGCCTGGTTGCCCACGCGCACCGGGCCCATGCCGCGATAGCCCGGCAGGCCTTCGACGAAGGATTCGGGCAGCTCGCGCTCCAGCCCGATGCCGTACAGCGGCTGGATGTGCTCGCCGTGCGAGCCGATCACCACGTTGCCCAGCCAGCGCAGGTAGTCTTCCATGGTGCCCACTTCGCTCAGCGAATTGAGCGCGCGCACCACGAAGAAGGCGTCGCGCAGCCAGCAGTAGCGGTAGTCCCAGTTGCGCTGGCTGCCGGGTGCCTCGGGAATGCTGGTGGTCATGGCGGCGACGATGGCGCCGGTGTCCTCGTACAGCGAGAGCTTCAGCGTGATGGCCGCGCGGATCACCGCGTCCTGGTACTCGAAGGGAATCGCCAGGCGCTTGGTCCAGGTGCGCCAGTAGGCGATGGTCTCCTGCTCGAACTTGCGCGCGGTGTCGGCAATGCCGTCCGTCAGCGTCTCGTCCACGCCGAACATGAAGTTGTATTCGCGCGAGATCACGAAGGGCCGGCGCGAGAGGATGTGCGAGATCGACGCATCGGTGTTCAGCCGAAGCGTGAGGTCGGGTCCCACGTAGCGGATGTGGTTGCTGCCGCGCGTGACTTCCACCGGCGCCGAGGCGCCCCACTGGAAACGCGGATCGAGCGACACGCGGATGCGCGGCGCACCGGCAATGGGCCGCACGCGGCGCACCATCATCAGCGGGCGGAAGTAGCGCGAGCGGCTGTAGAAGCGCGGCGCGAAGTCGGTGATCTCGATGCCCTGGCCCGCGCTGTCGAAGAGCTGCGTGCGCAGCACGGCGGTGTTCGGCTCGTACCACTGCCTGGCTTCGGCGAAGTCCTCGATGTCGATGCTCCACGCGCCGGCTTCCTCGCCCGGGTGCAGCAGCGCATTGAAGACCGGGTCGCCGTCGAAGCGCGGCAGGCAGCACCACACGGCGCGTCCGCGTCCGTCGATGAGCGCGCTGTAGGCGCAGTTGCCGATCACGCCGACATCGAGCGACGGCTCGGCCGGCGGCGCGAAGCCGCGCGGTCCAGGGGCGGCGGCGGCCTTGAAGTCGACCGGTGCGCGGTCGTCGGGACCGGCGGCGCCGGCCACTGCCGCGCCGGCGTGCGCTTCGGGGGCCGTCGATAGTTGCTGTTCGCTCATCCGGGGTTCCTCGGGGATTCGGTGTCTGTTGTCTTGCGTGCCGCGGGCGCCGCCAGCAGGTCGCGTGCCTGTACCAGCCATTCGTAGACTGCGCGCGGCGATTCGAGCCGGTGCAGCGCCAGGCTGGGGCCTGAGCCCACCTTCACGCCGACGCCGCCGCGCGGCTGCACCACCGCGAAGCCGCTCTCGTCGGTGGTGTCGTCGCCGAGGAAGACGGGCGTGCGCCCGGTGAACGGCGCCTCTTCCATGAAGGCATTGATGGCAATGCCCTTGTTGATGCCCGCGGGCTTCACCTCGAACACGAACTTGCCGTGCATCAGTTCTATCTGGGGGTCGTGCGCGATGGCGCGCGACATGGCGTCGCGGCACACCGCCTCGAGCTGCGGCGCGAGCCGGTAGTGCAGGGCGATGGCGGCATGCTTGCGCTCCACCAACAGGCCTTCATGTACGCGCGCGAGCTCGTTGGCAACGTCGAGGATGGAGGCAAGGTCGGGCGGGCGCTGCTCCTGCATGCGGCCCTTGGCGTCGCGGCGCTGCACGCCGTGCTCGCCGGCCGCCGGCAGGCGCAGCGGCGCCAGGAAGCGGTCGATGGAGTCGATCTGGCGGCCCGACACGACGGCGAGCGCGCCGCCGAGCTGGTCGCGCAGGTCGCTCAGGAGGGAAACGAGGGCAGGCGGGATCTCGATGGCTTCAGGCGTGGGCGCGAGCCCGACGAGTGTTCCGTCGAAGTCGAGAAAGAGGGCTGAATCCCGGCCCAGCGGAGGAGGCAACTGCAAGTTGCTGGAGGACTTTGGCATTGGGAAAAACCATAGCACGGGCGCCCGGCATCCCGTGTCGGCCAAAACCGGCTGTGCGGCAGGGCCTTGGGCGCTTTCAGCCCGCCGATGCCGCCACGGCCGCCACGGCATCCACCCGGGCCTGGTGGATCGCCTCGCCGATCTTCGGGCCGCCGGCGCCGGCCTGCTGGGCGGCGCGCGCCACCACGTCGGTGGGCACGGCCGCCGCGGTGGCCAGCACGGCCAGCAGCCGGGGGCGTTGCGGATAGGCCGTGTCCTCGAAGCCGAGCCGTCCGCGCGCGTCGCACTCGCAGGCCAGCAGCGCCTCGGCAAAGCGCGCGGGCTTGCGGAAGGCGTCGCAGCGCTCCAGCAGGCGCACCAGCTCCGCCGCATCGAGCGAGCCGCTGGCGTGGATGTGGCCGTGCTCGCGCGCCACCACCTCGGCCAGCTCGCGGACGTCCACGGGCACGCGCCAGCGTTCGCACACCTGCTGCAGCAGTTCGGCGCTGCGCTTCTCGTGGCCGGTGTGGCGCGGCAAGACGTCGGCCGGCGTGTTGCCCTTGCCCAGGTCGTGCATCAGGCAGGCGAAGCGCACCGGCAGCGAGGCCTGCAGCCGCGCGGCGGTGTCGAGCACCATCATCAGGTGCACGCCGGTGTCGACCTCGGGGTGGTGCTCGGCGCGCTGCGGCACGCCCCAGAGCCGGTCGACCTCCGGCAGCAGCACGGCCAGCGCGCCGCAGCCGCGCAGCACGTCGAACATGCGCGAGGGCCGTGTTTCGGCGAGGCCGCGCGACAGCTCCTGCCACACGCGCTCGGGCACCAGCGCGTCGACTTCGCCGGCCGCGACCATCTCGCGCATCAGCGCCATGGTCTCGGGGGCGACGCCGAAGTCGTGGAAGCGCGCGGCGAAACGCGCCACGCGCAGGATGCGCACTGGGTCTTCGCGGAAGGCGTCGGTCACGTGGCGCAGCACCTTGTCGCGCAGGTCGCGCTGGCCGTGGAAGGGGTCGGCCAGCGTGCCGGGCGTGGGGTCGAAGCTGCCGTCGGCATTCACCAGCTCGGCGGGCAGCGCGATGGCGTTGACGGTCAGGTCGCGGCGCGCGAGGTCCTGTTCCAGCGTGACGTCGGGCGAGGCATGCACGGTGAAGCCGCGGTAGCCCGGCGCGCTCTTGCGCTCGGTGCGGGCGAGCGCGTACTCCTCGCGCGTCTCGGGGTGCAGGAACACCGGAAAGTCGCGCCCCACGGGCAGGTAGCCGCGGGCCACCATGGCTTCGGGCGTGGCGCCGACCACCAGCCAGTCATGGTCGGACACGGGGCGCCCTAGCAGCCTGTCGCGCACCGCGCCGCCGACGAGAAAAATTTTCATGAATGCAGTGTAGGGATACTCCGTACCTCAAAAATAGAACGGTCGTTCGATAATTTCCGGCGCGGAGCGGGCCACCATTCGTCCGGCGGGCGAATGTCAGCGGCGGCTAAAAGCCGAGGCTGCGCCGCGCAGAGGGATTTTTCAACCAAAGGAGCTTTCACATCATGAAGAAAACAGTGTTTGCGTTGGCCGCTCTGGGCGCCCTGGCGTCCGGCAGCGCCATGGCGCAACAGGGGGGCGACTGGGTCATCGGCACGGGCTGGTTCCATCTTTCGCCGCAGGACTCGAGCAAGCCGCTGACCGTGACCTCCCCGATTCCGGCGGTGCTGCCCGGCTCGGGCGCCAGCGTGAGCGACTCCGACACCCTGGGTCTCAATGCCACCTATTTCCTCGACAGCAACTGGGCCGTGGAAGGCGTGTTCGGCGTGCCGCCGAAGTTCAAGCTCAACGGCACCGGCACGCTGGGCCGCGTCGGCCAGCTGGGCGAGGCCCGCCAGTGGAGCCCGACCATCCTGGGCAAGTATTTCTTCAACGACGCCAACTCGGCGTTTCGCCCCTTCGTGGGCCTGGGCGCCACCTATGTCTGGTACAGCGACGTGCAGCTCACGTCGAACCTGCAGGGTGCGCTGGCGCAGCAGTTCGGCGTGTCGCCGTTCCGCGTGAACACCACGGCCAAGCTCGACAGCAAGTTCGCACCCGTGTTGAACGCCGGCGTGGCCTACCAGTTCGACAAGCACTGGGGCATCTCGTTCTCGGTGTCGTACATCCCGCTGAAGACCACCGCCAAGCTGACGACCACCTCGATCACCGGCCTGCCGGTGGCCACGAGCCAGGCCAGCCTGAAGCTGAACCCGATCGTCACCTACCTGGCGGCAACCTACCGGTTCTGACCGCCATCCTCTTCGAGGACCTTACCGCCCCGTGCGGTAGGACTCCTCGAACTGCAGGAAATCCTTCTCCGCCAGTCCGCCGTCGATCCAGGCCTTGACGCCCGGCAATGCCTGCACACGTTCGATGTAGGCCGTGATGTGCGGCGGCACCGGCAGTCCGTAGGTCTTGATGCGCGTGCCCACCGGCGCGAAGTAGGCATCGGCGATGCCGAATTCGCCGAACAGCATGGGGCCGCCGTGCGCGTCTAGCAGGCCGCTCCACATCTGCACGATGCGCGCGAGGTCGCTGGCGACCGTGGGCTCTTCCTTCATCAGCCGCGCGCCCACTTCGGGCAGCGAGGCTTCGAGGTTCATTCCGCAATGGCCGCGCAGGCCGCCGAAGCCCGAGTGCATCTCGGCGCAGACGCTGCGCGCGCGCGCACGGTCTGCCGCGTCGCGGGGCCACAACTGCTTTTCAGGGAAGGTCTCGGCCAGGTACTCGGCGATGGCCAGCGTGTCCCAGACCACCAGGTCGCCGTCGACCAGCACGGGCACCTTGGCCACCGGGTTGATGGCGGCGATGGCGTTCTTGAACTTCGAGTCGGCTTCGAAGGAATCGAAGCGCACCATCACTTCCTCGAAGGGGATGCCGGCCTGCTTCATCAGCACCCAGGGGCGCATGGACCAGGACGAGTAGTTCTTGTTGCCGATGTAGAGCTTGCGCATGAGAGTCTCCCGGGCGTTGGGTGCAAAGTTTTAAATGCTAGCCGCGCGCCACGGCCCGATTGATGACGAACGCGGCGCGAATTGATGCGCCGGCGCCTTCAGCGCGCGGGCGTGTCGTCGGCCGAGGCGATGACGCGCGGCGCGGTGCCGTCTTCGCCGCCCTTCTGAGGGCCGGTCACGCGCTCGATCAGCCCCACGAGGCGCGGCACCAGCGACAGCACCGCCAGCGCCAGCAGTGCGCTCAGCAGCGCGGTGGCTTCGCGCCCGAGGCCGCAGGCCATGCCGATGGCGGCCGTCATCCACAGCCCGGCGGCGGTGGTCAGGCCCTGCACGTGGCTTTCGTCCTTGCCCTGCTTGAGGATGGTGCCGGCGCAGAGAAAGCCCACGCCCGCCACCAGCCCCTGGATCACCCGGCTCATGTCGGCCGGCACGATGCCGGTCTGCTGCGGTATCAGCACGAACATCGCCGAGCCGATGGCCACCAGCATGTGGGTGCGCACGCCGGCCGCCTTGCCCGCCTGCTCGCGCTCGAAGCCGAGCAGGAAGCCCAGCGCCGCGGCCAGCGTGAGGCGCAGCACGATGCGCGTGAGCTGCGCGACGTCGGTCACGTCCGAGAACTCGGACGCGATGGTGTCCAGGACCTCGTCGCGCCAGCTCATGCCGCAAGCCTCAAGGCAGGTCCTTGTTGGGTTCGGGCTCGGCGGCGTCGCGCGGGCCGATGCGGCCCAGGCGCTCCTTCAGCGACTGCGGCCGGCCGCTGATGATGGCGGCGTAGTTGGTGGTGTTGGCCAGCACCTTCTTCACGTAGTCGCGCGTCTCGCTGAAGGGCACGTTCTCGGCCCAGATGGCGGCGTCGAGCACCGGGCCGTTGCGCCAGTTGCGCGGGCGGCCCGGGCCGGCGTTGTAGGCGGCGGCGGCCAGCGCCATGGAGCCGTCGAAGTCGTCGAGCGCCAGCTTCAGGTAGTTGGTGCCGATGGTGATGTTGGTCTCGCGGTCGTTGATCTGGTTGGGCGAGAAGTCGGTCAGGCCGATCTTGCGGGCCGTCCAGCGCGCGGTGGCGGGCATGACCTGCATCAGGCCCGAAGCGCCGACGCCCGAGCGCGCATCCATGATGAAGCGGCTTTCCTGGCGGATCAGGCCGTAGACGTAGGCCGGGTCGAGGCCGATGTCCTGGCTCTTGCGCAGCACCGTGTCGTGGAAGGGCATGGGAAAGCGCTGGTCGACGTCGACCACGCCCTTGGTGCGCTCGCTGGTGTTGATGCAGCGGTCCCACACCTCGCGCTGGCAGGCGAAGTCGGCCGCGGCCAGCAGGGCGCGGTCGTCCATGCCGCCCTTGTCGTGCAGGTTGGTGGCGTAGTTCCACTCGCGCGTGCCTTCGGGGCGCAGGCCGATCGCGATGGCGTAGAGGCCGCGGGCCAGCGAGGGGTTGGCGCGGGCGGCGGCTTTTTCTTCGGGCGTGAGCGGGGCGGGAC
>NZ_JBXASW010000097.1:0-14176 GCF_058809745.1 Variovorax sp. MPBD4-3 | reverse complement strand
GTGCCTTGCGCAGCGAAATAAAGGAGGAGGCCGAAGGCCGGGGGACATTCGCGGAGCAAGGTACCCCGTCGGCGTGATCGCGCCCTGAATGACTGCATTCAGTCCAGCTGCGCCCCGGACTTTTGAACCACGTCCTTCCACTTGACCGACTCCGCAGCGATGAACTGCCCCAGCTTCTGTGGCGATGTGTCGGCCGATGCTTCCAGGCCTTGGGCAGAGAACATCTGCTTCACCTTGGGTGAGTTGAGCACCTCGGCAAACGCATGATTCAGCTTGGCCACGCGGTCCGCGGGCGTGCCGGCCGGCGCGACGATGCCGAAGAACACGCTCACGTCATAACCCTTGTAGCCCTGCTCCGCGATCGTCGGCACGTCGGGCAGCGCCTGCGAGCGCGCCGACGTGGCCACGCCCAGCGCGCGCAGCTTGCCCGCCTTCACATAAGGCAGCGCGGTGAGGATGTCGGTGAACGTCATGCTCACCTGGTTGCCCAGCAAATCATTGAGCGCCGGCCCCGTGCCCTTGTACGGAATGTGCTGCAGGTCGGTGCCCGCCACCGAGTTGAAGAGCACGCCCGCCAGGTGCGACGACGCACCGTTGCCCGACGACGCATAGCTCAGCTTGCCGGGGTTGGCCTTGGCGTAGGCCACGAGCTCCGGCACGGTCTTCACCGGCAGGGCGGGGTTCACCACCAGGATGTTGGGCAGGTAGCCGACCTGGATCACCGGCGCGAAGCTCTTCACCGGGTCGTAGTTGATCTTGCGGTACAGGCTCTTGTTGATGGCCAGCGGGCCCGAGGTGCCGAACATCAGCGTGTGGCCGTCGGCCTCGGCGCGCGCCACGTATTCGGCGCCGATGTTGCCGCCCGCGCCCGCCCGGTTCTCCACGATCATCGGCTGGCCGAGGCGGTCCTTCATCTCGGCGGCGAGCGTGCGCGCCATCGCGTCGGTCGGGCCGCCGGGCGGGAAGGGCACGACCAGCGTCAAGGGCTTGGCGGGAAAGGCGTCGGCCGCATGCGCGGCGGGCACGGCGGCCACGAGCGTGGCGCATGCGGTCAGCAGGAAGATGAAGCGTTTCAAAGGGATGTCTCCGGTTCTTGTGTGATGAGCTGGGAAAGCAGGGTCAGGCGACGGCCTGCGCGGTGCGTGCGGCGGGGGCGCCGTTCCAGTCGGCGGGCATCGCATCGGGCGAGAGCGGGTCGCGCGGCAGCACGCGGTGCAGCAGCACCAGCTGCGCCCAGCGCAGGCGCGGCGCGGAGCCGCCGTGCGCGGCCTCCCAGGCCATCGCGATGGCGCTGGTGCAGTGGTAGAGCGCCGATGCCGCCTGGCGCGCGAGCACGTCGCCGCCTTCGCGCGCGGCGGTCTCGGCCAGCGCGGCGGCGCGGTCCAGCGCGTCGCGCAGGGCCTTGGCGAAAGCCGGGGCCAGCGCCGCGTCGTCGAGCAGCTTGCGGCAGTGCGCGCGCAGCACGGGCAGCGAGCCTTCGCGCTTGACCGCGCGGATCACGTCGAGCGCCACGATGTTGCTCGTGCCTTCCCAGATCGAGCCCAGGTGCGCGTCGCGCACCAGGCGCGCATCGCTCCATTCCTCGATGTAGCCGCAGCCGCCGCGCACTTCCATTGCATCGCCCGTCACCTTGCGCGCATCGCGGCAGGCGCGGAACTTGATGAGCGGCGTGAGGATGCGCAGCAGCGCATAGGCGTCGCGCTCGCCGGCGTCGGAGCGGGCGAGCGCCAGAGCGGTCTGGCACACCATCGTGCGGGCCTGCTCGGCCGGCAGGCGCAGCTTGTCGAGCTGGCGCTGCATCAGCGGCATCTGATCGAGCGTGCGGCCGAAGGCGCGGCGCTCGGAAGCGATGAACTCGGCCTCGGCCACCGCACGGCGCATCAGGCCGGCGGCGCGCACGCCGTTCGACAGGCGCGAGTTGTTGACCATGTCGGCCATCTGCACGAAGCCGCGGCCGGCCTCGCCCACGAGGTACGCGACCGCGCCTTCGAGGCGGATCTCGCCGCTGGCCATCGAGCGCGTGCCCAGCTTGTCCTTCAGCCGGATGATGCGGTAGTGGTTGAGGCTGCCGTCGTCCAGCCGGCGCGGCAGCAGGAACAGCGACACGCCCTTCATGCCGGGCTGGCCGCCCGATTCGTCGTCGGCGCGCGCCAGCACCATCGCGAAATCGGCGTCGGGGTTGGAGCAGAACCACTTGTCGCCGCTCAGGCGCCAGCTGCCGTCGGCTTCCTGATAGTGGGCCAGCGTGGCGGTGGCGGCGATGTCGGAGCCGGCGGCCTGCTCGGTCATGAACATCGCGCCCTGCGCGAGTTCGTCGAAGTCGAGCGAGGTCAGGCGCGGCAGAAACGTGGCGACCAGCTCAGGGTGGCCGAACTTCTTGAGCGTGCGCGTGAGCGAATCGGTCATCGACACCGGGCAGCACAGGCCGAACTCGGCCTGCACGAACAGGTAGGTCAGCACGTATTTGACGAGCGGCGGCATCTTGCCCTGCCAGCCCAGCGTCTCGTCGCGGTGCGAGATGGCGGCCAGGCCGAACTCGGCGAGCGCCAGGCGTTCCATCTCGACGTACGCGGGGTGCTTGAGGATCTTCTGGTCGTCCAGCCCGGTGCGGGTGCGCTGCTTCAGCACGGGCGGGTTGCGGTCGGCGGCGCCGGCCAGTTCGTCGAGCAGGCCGCCCGCGAGGCCGCCCAGGCGCTCGAAGTGCGGCTGCATGTGCCGGCGCAGGTCTTCGGGCAGGTAGAGCGCGAGCAGCGCGTGCAGCTCGGCGTCGGTGGTGAACAGGTTCTGGCCGTGGCGGTCGGGAATGGGATGGGCTTGCTCTGCGGACATGCGCTTTGTCTCCATGGGTCCTTTGGTTTGGCGCATTGTTGGAGCCGCGACGATCCGTGTCTAATATCGATTTGGTCTTGTTCGATTCGATCTGACTATCCATGGAACTGCGGCACCTGCGCTACTTCTCCGTGCTCGCCGAAGAACTGCACTTCGGCCGGGCGGCGCGGCGCCTGTCGATCTCGCAGCCGCCGCTGTCGGTGGCGATCCGCCAGCTCGAGGACACGGTGGGCGCGCGGCTCTTCGAGCGCAACAGCAAGGAAGTGCGGCTCACGCCGGCCGGCGAGGCGCTGCGGGTGTCGGCGCGGCGCGTGCTGCTGCAGGCGGGAGAGGCGGCCGCGGAGGCGCGCGACGTGGCGCTGGGTTCGGCGGGGCGGCTGCGCATCGGTTTCGTCGGCGCGATGCTGTACCGGGGACTGCCGCAGGCGCTGCGGGCTTTCCAGGCGAAGCACCCGGCGGTGCGCATCACCCTGAGCGAACTCAATTCCGGCGTCCAGATCACCGAGCTGCTGAACGACCGGCTCGACCTGGGCTTTGCCCACACGCGGCGCGTGCCGCTCGAACTGCAGCACCGGCTGCTGCTGTCGGAGCCCTTCGTGGCCTGCCTGCCGGCGGGGCATGCGCTCGCGCGCAAGCGGGTGCTGGCGCCGGCCGACCTGCGCGCGCAGCCCTTCGTGCTGTTCTCGCGCGAGGCCTCGCCCGACTATCACGAGCGCATCCTGTCGATCTGCGCCGACGCCGGCTTCCTGCCCGAGGTGCGGCATGAAGTGCGCCACTGGCTGGCCGTTGTCTCGCTGGTGTCGCAGGGGCTGGGCGTGGCGCTGGTGCCGCAGGCGATGCGCAATTCAGCCTTGCGCGGCGCGGTGTTCAGGCCGCTCGACCGCGCGGTGGCGCAGTCGGAGGCCTATGGCATCTGGCGCAACGGACCGGCCAACGTGCTGGTCGAGCGCCTGCTGCAGGGCGTGGCGGACAGCATTGCCGCCGATCAGAGTCAGGCGTAGAGGGGCTCCTCGGCCATTTGCTCGCACTGGTCTTCCAGCACGAGGATCTGGCCCTTCCAGTAGTCGCTGGAGCCGAACCACGGAAAGTTGATCGGGAAGATCGGGTCTTCCCAGCGCCGCGCCAGCCATGCGCTGTAGTGGATGAGCCGCAGGGTGCGCAGGGGCTCGATCAGCGCCAGCTCGCGCCGGTCGAATTCGCGGAACTGCTCGTAGCCGTCGAGCAGGCCCGACAGCTGCGCGGTGCGCTGGGCGCGGTCGCCCGACAGCAGCATCCACAGGTCCTGCACCGCGAAGCCGGTGCGCGCGTCGTCGAGGTCGACGAAGTGCGGGCCGCCGCCGGGGCGGTCGGTAGGCGTCCACAGAATGTTGCCGGGGTGCACGTCGCCGTGCAGGCGCAGCTTGCGCGGCTTGAAGTCGGAGGCCGGCGGCTGCAGCGCCAGCGCGGTGGCGCGGACCATGTCCAGCGCGTCGTTGCAGGCCTTTTCCCAGTCGCGCTGCACGTCCAGCGGGATCTTGTCGTTCTCCAGCAGCCAGTCGCGCGAGTCCAGGCCGAAGGTCTGCAGGTCGAGCGCGGGGCGGGCCTCGAAGGGCTTCGCGCTGCCCACGGTGTGGATGCGCGCGAGGAAGCGGCCGACCCATTCGAGCACCTCGAAGTCGTCGAGCTCGGGCGCGCGCCCTCCGCGGTACGGGCTCACGCTGAAAGCGAAGCCGGCGTGGTGGTGCAGGGTCTTGCCGTCGAAGGCCAGGGGCGGCACGGCGGGCACTTCGCCGGCGGCCAGTTCGAGCGAGAAGCCATGCTCTTCGAGGATCTCGGCCTCGCTCCAGCGCCCGGGGCGGTAGAACTTGACGACGACCGCGGAGCGGTCTTCCAGGTAGACCTGGTAGACCCGGTTCTCATAGGAATTCAGGCCGGTGAGCCGGCCGTCGCCGTGCAGGCCGAGCGTCGCGAGCGCGTCGAGCACCACGTCGGGCGTGAGGCACTCGTAAGGATGTGTGTTCGCGGGCGCCGCGGAAGAAGGAGTCATGCGGCCATTGTCGCCACACGCGCGCTCCAGGGGTCAGGCGTCGCCGGGTTGTTTGTAAAGAGAAAGGACATGGCCCGCGCGCGGGTCGCCCTTGCCGGCCAGCACCTGCGCGTAAGCGGCCTGCACCGCCTCGCCGCCGTGGTGGCGCTCGGCGCGCAGCCAGGGCTTGTTCGCATCGGTCGCGGTGGCGATGAAGTCGCGCCAGGCGGCCACCATGCGGCGCCCGAACTCTTCTGCGCCCCATTCGGCGGTGCGCTTCTTGATCTGCGCGGGCGCGAAGAACAGCGTGGCGCGCGGGCCGGCCAGGTCCTTGCCGGCGCCCTTGGCGGCGAGCTGCTCGACGTGCGTGCCGCCGATGGAGCTGCTGTACTTCAGTTGGGTGAACCGGCCGTGGATGGCGTTGCGCAGCGCGCCGTTACCCGCGAAGTCGATGTACACGCAAGGCGTGTCGGCCGCGATGGTGTCGAGCGCCTCGTAGGTCACGACGCGGTCGTAGCAGCCCAGGCTTTCGCAGAAGGCCACGTTGGCCGGCGAAGTCAGGCCGATCACCTCGATGCCTTCGCGCCGGTGCAGCTGGAACGCGGTGCCGTAGGCCGTCTTGCTCGACGCGCTGGATAGCAGCATGGTCTTTGCGCCGAAGAAATCGTTGTCGCCCATGAAGTCGTCGATCAGCCACGAGGTGATGAACAGCGGGCGCAGCAGCGACTGCGTGTCTTCCGAATCGGCGGTGTAGAGCGGGTCGCGCGCGCAGCGGAAATACTGGTTGTAGACGGCGGGCAGCTCGGCGCGGTGCGCCGCCGTGTCGGTGAAGCGCTCGGGCGACAGCCGCCCGGGGCTCAGCACCGCGCCGGTGGCCATCGGCCAGTAGCCGTAGAGCCGCTCGCCCACCGCCACGCCCGGGTGCAGCGACTGCACCACGCTCGCGAAGCCCCACACCGGGATGCTGCCCCAGCCTTCTTCGCCGGTCGGGTAGAACTGCCAGTAGCTCATCGCGTCGCCGAAGGCGGCATAGGTGATGTTGTTCGACGTGAGCGCGAAGCTGTCGATGCGCACGCGCACTTGGCCGTCGGCCAGTGGCGCGTCGGTGGCGGTGTGCAGCCGCGTGGTCGCGAGCTGGTCTTTGCGGATGAGAAGGCTGGTGGTGCTCATGGGCGAAGCTCCGGCAGTGGATCGTGCCCGCGACCTTAGCCAAGCGCCATGAAAGGCGCCATCGCGCGCGGCGTTTTGGCGTCGCGCGCGAGACATGCCGTGCCTGCCCTGCCGCTCTGGCGCTCTTCCGCTCAGTCCGAGCGCCCGTGCCGCAGCACGCGGCCCGCATGCACGTCGGCCGTGCGGCCCTCGCGGCAGGCGAGCCGGCCGTTGACGAACACCGCGTCGATGCCCGCGCTGGGCTCGGTGGGGTGGTCGAAGGTGGCGCGGTCGGCCACACGCTGCGCGTCGAACACCACGATGTCGGCATGGTGGCCGCTTGCCAGCAGGCCGCGTTCGTGCAGGCCGAAGCGGCGCGCGCTCAGGCCCGTCATCTTGTGTACCGCCGTCTCCAGCGAGAATAGCTTGCGCTCGCGCACGTAGTGGCCCAGCACGCGCGGGAAGGTGCCCCACAGGCGCGGGTGCGGGCTGGTGTCGTGCGCCAGGCCGTCGGAGCCGACCATGGACATCGGGTGGCCGAGGATGCGGCTCACGTCGTCCTCGCTCATCGCGAAGTAGATCGCGCCGGCGGGCTGCAGCTCCGCGGCGAGCTGCTCGGGCGGGCGGCCGCGCTCGCGCGCCAGTTCGAGCAGCGAGCGGCCGGCCGCGCTGGCGTCGGCCTTCGACCATGTCACGCGCACGTCGTCGGACTGCGCCACGCGCCCGGGCAGCAGCATGGTCGACGAGGCGTTGTAGGGGTAGCAGTCGAAGCACACGCGCTGTGTTTGCGCGGCCTCCTCGATGGCCGAGAGCGTCTGCACCGAGCGGCCGTGGTTGGCCTTGCCGACCAGCTTGTGGTGAGACAGCACCGTGTCCACGCCCAGCGCGCGGCCGATGTGCAGCGCCTCGCGCAGCGCCTCGTCGATGGCGTCGGCCTCGTCGCGGATGTGCATGGTGACGATGCCGCGCGCGCCGGCCAGCGCGGCGCCCACGGCAATCACCTCCTGCGCGCTGGCGGCGCGCGCCGGCGGGTAGTAGAGGCCGGTCGACAGGCCGATGGCGCCGCTGTCCAGCGCCTGTGCCAGGTCGTCCGCCATGCGCCGCGTCTCGTCGCCGTCGGCCACGCGGTCCAGCCGCGCCATGTGCCGCACGCGCAGCGTCGAATGGCCGACCAGGCAGGCGGCATTGAGCGCGGGCCGTGCCTGTTCGAGCGCGTCGAGGTAGTCGCCGAAGCGATCGAAGCGCCAGGCGTCGCTGCCCAGCAGATCGAGCGGCGCGGGCGGCGTGACCGCCGAGCACAGCGGCGCCAGGCTCACGCCGCAGTTGCCGGTGACCACGGTGGTCACGCCCTGCGACAGCTTGGGGTGGGCGCCCTGCGGCGCGTCGAGCAGCAGCCGGTCGTCGTGCGTGTGCACGTCGATGAAGCCCGGCGCCACGATGCGCCCGCGCGCGTCGAAGCGCTCGCGCGCCGCCACGCCGGCCAGCTCGCCCAGGCGCACGATGCGCCCCTGTTGCACGCCCACGTCGGCGCGCACGCGCGGCGCGCCGCTGCCGTCGATCACCTCGCCGCCTTCGATCACCAGGTCGAGCATCGCCATGCCTTCAATCGACCTGCGCGCCGGAGCGCTTCACCACGTCGGCCCACAGCGGCGTTTCGCGGGCCACGCGCTCCCACAGCCGCTGCGGCGGTCCGGTGAGCGTTTCGAAGCCGATGGCCGCGTACCTCTCGCGCATGGCCGGCGTGGCGAGGATGGCGTTGACGGCCGCGTTCAGCCGCTCGACTACGGCGGGGGGTGTCCTCGCGGGCGCGACGATGCCGCCCCAGGCCACCACGTCGTAGCCCGGCACGCCCGACTCGGCCACGGTGGGAATGGCCGGAAACAGGGCGCTGCGCTGCGCGCCCGTGACGGCCAGCACCGCGAGCCGCCCGGCCTGGATGTGTGGCGCGATCGAACTCAGGTTGTCGAACATCAGGTCCACCTGGCCGCCCATCAGGTCCTGGATGGCCTGGGGGCTGCCGCGGTAGGGCACGTGCGCGATGGACGTGCCCGTCAGGGTCTTGAACAGTTCGCCGCTCAGGTGGCCGGTGGTGCCGTTGCCGGCCGAGGCCATGGTGAGCTTGCCGGGGCGGGCCTTCGCCAGCGCGACCAGTTCGGCCACGCTGTGCACGCCCAGGTCCTTGCGCACCACCAGCGCGTTCTGCACGTAGCCCAGCAGCGCGACGGGCACCAGCTGGCGGTCGGGGTCGTAGGGGAGCTTCGAGAACAGCGCCTTGTTGATGGCCAGCGTGCCCACGTTGCCGTAGCCCAGCGTGTAGCCGTCGGGCGCGGCGCGCGTCACGTCGGCCATGCCGATGTTGCCGCTGGCGCCCGGCTTGTTGTCGATGACGATCGCCTGGCCCAGCGACTTCGACAGCTCGTTGGCCAGCAGGCGGCAGACCGCGTCCGGCGAGCCGCCCGCGGCCGAGGGCACGACCAGGCGCACCGCGCGCTCGGGCCAGTCGCCCGCGCGGGACGCCAGAGGCAGGGCCGCCAGCGCGGTGGCCGAGGCCAGCCGCAACAGCGCGCGGCGGGTGGGAATCTGCGGTGTCATGGAAAGCCTTTCATCTTCGAAGCCATCAAGGAATGGCCGCGATGTTGCGCGGCGCGCTCGCCGTGGACAAACCATGTTTGCTGCGTCTAGCATGAGGTTTTCGCATGCACTTTTGCGGTGCTGCACTGGCAAACGCCCACAGCGGCATGCACCGAAAGAGCGCTTTCCTCATGAACACCAACATCCGTGCCCCTTCGACGATGTCGCTGCTGTGCCTGGAGGCCAGCGCGCGGCTGCGCTCGTTCACCGCCGCCGCGCACGAGCTGCGGCTCACACAGGGCGCGGTGAGCCGCCAGGTGCAGACGCTCGAGGATCGGCTCGGCGTGCGGCTGTTCACGCGCCACCGCGAGGCGCTCGCGCTGACCGAGGCGGGGACGTACTACCTGGGCGAGGTGGCGCCCTTGCTGCGCCGGCTGGAGCGCGCCACCGCCACCGTCATGGCCCTGAAGGGGCGCGGCGGCGAACTGTCGCTGTCGGTGGGCGCGTCGGTCGGCAGCTACTGGCTCATTCCGCGGCTGCCGGCCTTCACCCGCGCGCACGGCGAGATCACACTGAACCTGGGCACGCGCGTGGGCCAGGTCGACTTCCGCACCACGCCGGTCGATGCGTCGCTCGAGTTCAGCGACGGCCAGCGCGCCGGGCTGCACAGCGAGTTCGTGCTGCCGCTGGTGCTGTCGCCCTACGCTTCGCCGTCGTGGGTCAAGGTGCACGGCAAGACGGTCGATGCCGGCACGCCGCGCTCGGCGCTCATCCACCATCACACGCTGCCCGACGGCTGGGACGAATGGTTTCGCCGCGAGGGCATCGCCGATGCGGCGCCGCGCGAGGGGCCGCGCTACGAGATCATGTCGATGGCGCTCAACGCGGCTGTCGCCGGCATGGGCGTGGCGCTGCTGCCGCCCTACATGGGCGAGGACATGGTGGCCTCCGGGCGGTTGAAGCGCCTGAGCCGCCACGCGCACCGCTACGCCAAGGGCTACTACCTCGTGTACCCGGAAGAGTCGGCGCGCATGCAGTCGCTGCAGGTCTTCAAGGCGTGGCTGCTCGCCCAGGCAGGCGCATGAAAAAAGGCGGCACCGTGGCCGGTGCCGCCTTCAATTGCGAGCGCGCCGAGCGCGCCAGCTGCGCTGGAGCTCAGGCGATGGTCAGTTCGACGTCGATGTTGCCACGCGTGGCGTTCGAGTACGGGCAGACCTGGTGAGCCGTATCGACCAGCTTCTGCTTGGCTTCGGCATCCAGGCCGGGCAGCGTGATCGCCAGCTTCACGGCGATGCCGTAGGCGGCGCCGCCGTTCGTCGGGCCGAGGGAAACGCTGGAGTCGATGGCGACGTCTTCCGGCACCTTCACGCCGATCTTCGGGCCGACGGCCTTCATGGCGCCGATGAAGCAGGCGGCGTAGCCGACCGCGAACAGCTGTTCGGGGTTGGTGCCGGGCTTGCCGGAACCGGGCGAGCTCAGCTTGACGTCGATGGCGCCGTCGCTGGACTTGCCTGCGCCGTCACGGCCGCCGACCGTGTGGGCTTCTGCGGTGTAGAGCACTTTGTCGAGCTTGGTGGTCATGGTGATTCCTTTGATGATGGAGTGGAGGGAGGGTGGAAAAGCCTCGGCCGCAAGCAGCCTCGGCAGGGAGAAACGGAGAACAAAAACGGGCGCTGCGTCAGGCGGCTTTCCTGATGCGGTCGCGCAGCGCCTGGATCTGCTGGGTGAGCGAAACCAGCTCGGGCACCGAGCACTGGGCAGCGGCCATCAGGCACTCGGGCACGTCGGCTGCGCGGGTCTTGAGCTTGCGGCCGACGGCCGTCAGCGTGATGTGCACCCGGCGCTCGTCGGCCACGTCGCGCACGCGGGTCACGTAGCCGTTGGCTTCCAGGCGCTTGAGCAGCGGGGTGAGCGTGCCGGAGTCGAGCGACAGGCGGTCGCCCAGCGCGGAGACCGTGGGGCCGTCCTGCTCCCAGAGCGAGAGCATCACGAGGTATTGCGGGTAGGTGAGCTGCAGCTTTTCCAGCACCGGCTTGTAGAGCCGGGTCATGGCCAGCGAGGCGGAATACACGGCAAAGCACAGCTGGTTGTCCAGCTTGAGCATTTCGTCGGCGGAGACGGGTGTGGAGCGCATGGGTCGAATTGTAGCGAGCAATTGAATTGTGTGCAATGTAAAGTTAAGGTAAACGTCGTGCCACACTTGGGACTTTGGTTTTCATCCCGCCTCCCGTTTCGCCCGACCCCGTATGCGACTCTCCCCGATTCCCTCGACAGGAAACGTCACGCCCCTGGCCGTCCCGCCTCCTGCCCTGCAGCGCAACATCCTGTGGGCCCTGGTGGCGATGCTGCTGCTGTGGACCCTGTCCTTCAGCTGGTTCTATCCGACCCCGCCCTGGGACAACGTCGAGGAGCTGTTCTGGGGCAGCAGCTTCGAATGGAGCTACTACAAGCATCCGCCGCTGCCGAGCTGGCTGATGGGCGCCCTGATGCTGCTGGGCGGGCGCCAGCCCTGGCTGACCTACGCGGCCGGTGTCGGCTGCGGCGTGGGCGCGCTCTGCCTGGTGTGGCGCTGGTCGCTCGAAATGGTCCACCCGGCGCGCGCGGCGCTGGCCGTGCTGCTCGGCTCGCTGGTGGCCTACCACGTGCAGCGCGCGGTCATCTACAACCACAACACCGTGCAACTGCTGCCGCTGGCCGGCTACTGGTGGATGCTGTGGCGCGTGCTGCACGCGCCTTCGTCGTCGAAGCTGCGTGACTGGGCCTGGCTGGGCGTCTTCGCGGCGCTGTCGATGCTCACCAAGTACAGCGCGGTGGTGCAGTTCGCGGTGGGCGCGGCCTTCATCGTGCGGCAGGGCCTGTGGCGCGATGCGCATGTGCGGCGCGGCCTGCTGCTGGCGGCCGGCGTCGCGCTGGTGCTGATGGCGCCGCACCTGTGGTGGGTGCTGGAGCACTCCGGCCGCAGCATCGACTATGCGCGCCATTCCGTCCATCCGGGCACGCACGGGCACGGCTTTCGCCACCTGGTGCATGTGTTCCTGGTGCAGGTATCCCGCCTGTTGCCGATGCTGCTGCTGATCGGCTGGGCCTGGTTCACCCGGGCTGCCGTGGCGCCCGCGCCCTCATCGGACGCCGCGCCGGGGCTGAACGCGTTCGACCGGCGCTTCCTGGCCTGGGCCACGCTGGGGCCCATGTGCCTCGTGTTTCCCGCGGCGGTGCTGCTGAAGGTTCCGCTGGTTCCCTCGTGGCTCGGCACCTTCTTCCTGCCGGCTGCGCTGTGGGCCGTGGCCGTGCTGCCCGGCCTCGAGGCGGAGCGCTGGAGCCGCCGCCGGTGGCGCGGCGTGATCGTCACGGTGGCGGTGCTGCATGTGGCCGGCGCGCTCGGCCAGGCCTGGGTCGACGGCGTGCTGAGCAAGCGCCTCGGCTACATCACGCGTGCCAACCTGCCGGCGCAGGAAGTCGCGGACGCAGTTCGTGACATCTGGCGCGACCGCGTCGGCGACCGCCCGCTCACGCTGCTGGTGGGCGACACCTGGTTCGCGGGCGCGGTGGCGCTGAGGATGGACCCGTCGACGCAGTTGCTGATCGACGGCGACGAGCGCAATTCGCCGTGGCTGCCTCCAGGCACGCTGGCGCGCGAAGGCGGCATGGTGCTGATCCTCGACACGCACGAGTTCCGCTCCGAAGGCGCGCTGCTCCAACCCCGGCTGGCCCTGGCCGACTGCCGCGGCACGCTGGACATTCCGTGGGCCGGAACCGACGAGCACAACAGGCTGCGCATGCGCTGGGGCATCGTGCTGCCGCAGGGAGAGCGCGCAGCGAAGAACTGCGCGGCGGATGCGAAGAAGTAGCGCGGCCTCAGCCCCTGAACCGCTTGCGCGTCAGCGCCAGCGCGATCCAGAAGGAGACGACCGCGTACACCGCCAGCACCGCCGCATGCACCCACCAGCCTGCCGGCCACTGGTCCATGAACAGCGGCCGCACCAGCGCCACCGCATTCGTCAGCGGCAGCCAGGCCGCCACGGCCTTGACCGCGGAGGGCAGCTGTTCGAGCGGAAAGAACACGCCGCTCAGGAACATCATCGGCGTCATGAACAGCGTGAAGTAGTAGGTGAAGAAGTCGTAGCCCTTGGCCAGCGCGTTGAAGATCAGCGCGATCGACGAGAAGGTGATGCCCGCGCCCACCAGCACCATCCACGCGACGACGAGCTTCGGGCTGTGGCTGATGCCCAGCCCGAGCATCACGAACAGGATGGCCGTGACCGTGAAGATCGACTTGAACGCCGCCCACAGCATCTCCGCCAGCACGATGTCGTCGAGCCCGACCGGCGCGTTCATTATGCCGTCCCAGGTCTTCTGCACATGCATGCGCGAGAACGCCGAGTACAGCGCCTCGAAGCTCGCCGCGTTCATCGCGCTCATGCAGATCGACCCGCTCGCCAGGAACAGGATGTACGGCACCTTCACGCCGTCGACCGCCACCTGCCCCACCAGCGCGCCCATGCCGTAGCCGAACGCCACCAGCCAGATCAGCGGCTCGGCGATGTTGCCGATCAGGCTGGGAATGGCCAGCTTGCGCCACACCAGCAGGTTGCGCAGGAACACCGGCCACCAGCGCAGCGAGATTTCGGGTGCGCGCCAGACCGAGGGCGAAGCGGGCGCGTTCGTTTTTGTCGTTGTGGTGGTTGCCGTGTCCATGGCCTAGCCGTCCTCGCGAATCTGGCGGCCGGTGAGCTTGAGGAACAGGTCCTCCAGGTTCGCCGGCCGGTGAAAGGTGCGCAGCCCGCCGTGCCGCGTCAAGGCGTCGAGCAGCCGCCGCGCGTCCT
The DNA here is from genome assembly GCF_058809745.1 of Variovorax sp. MPBD4-3. Taxonomy (NCBI): domain Bacteria; kingdom Pseudomonadati; phylum Pseudomonadota; class Betaproteobacteria; order Burkholderiales; family Comamonadaceae; genus Variovorax; species Variovorax sp. MPBD4-3. The sequence goes on along the minus strand of NZ_JBXASW010000097.1, from coordinate 799 downwards.
GCGTGTAGAAGAACACCGTCTCGCCGCTCACTTCCACGCGCGCGGCCATCGCCTTCAGTTCGGCCGACTCGGCCAGCGACAGCGCGCCGTTGCCGTACACCTCGACCACGTCGGGCTCCAGGTGCTCGGCGATCAGGTCGCGCGGGCGGCCCTCGGCGATCTTGCGGCCGTGGTCGAGCACCAGCAGGCGCGAGCACAGGCGCTCGGCCTCGTCCATGAAGTGCGTGGTCAGCAAGATCGACTTGCCCTGCTGCAGCAGCACCTGCAGCCGCTCCCACATCAGGTGGCGCGCCTGCGGGTCGAGCCCGGTGGTGGGCTCGTCGAGCAGCAGCAGCTTGGGGTCGTTGACCAGCGCGCGCGCCAGCGACAGCCGCCTGCGCATGCCGCCCGACAGTTCGCCCGGCTTGGCATCGGCCTTGTGCGACAGCGCCGCAAACTCCAGCAGTTGAGGCACGCGCTCGCGCACCTGCGCCTTGCCGAAGCCGAAGTAGCGGCCGTACACCACCAGGTTCTCGGCGCAGCTGAAGTCGGGGTCGAGCGTGTCGAACTGCGACACCACGCCCAGCTGCGCCTTGATGGCCAGCGCGTCGCGCGGCATCTGCAGGCCCAGCGCGGATATCTCGCCGCCGTCGGGTGCGGTGAGGCCCAGGCACATGCGGATGGTGGTGGTCTTGCCGGCGCCGTTCGGGCCGATCACGCCCAGGCATTCGCCGGGCGCGATCTCGAACGACAGGTCGTCGACGACCGTGGTCTCGCCATAGCGCTTGCGCAGCCGGCTGACCTGGAAGAGGGGCGGGGG
>NZ_JBXASW010000096.1:0-14813 GCF_058809745.1 Variovorax sp. MPBD4-3 | reverse complement strand
CTCCCCGCAGCGAAATAAAGGAGGAGGCCGCAGGCCGGGGGACATTCGCGGAGGGGAGTACCCGGTGGCCTGTGCACACGCCCCGAAAGACCCACAAACAAAACACGAAACACTGAAATGACAACACCCCACCTCGGCCTGATAGTCCCCCCCGCAGCCGGCGCAGTGCCGGTGGACGGCCCGCTGCTCTACGGCGAGCGCATCCGCTTCAGTGCCAAAGGCCTGGGCCTTGGAGAGATCTCGACGCGAGGCTATCTGGATGTCATCGACTCGGTGGTCGAGAAGGCCGTGGCGCTCAAGGAAGAGGGCGTGAGCGCGGTCTCGCTCATGGGCACCTCGCTGAGCTTCTTTCGCGGCGCGGCCTTCAACCGGGAGCTCGAAGCCGAGATGACGCGCGCCACCGGATTACCCTGCACCACCATGAGCAACGCCATCGTCGGTGCACTGCGTCACCTCGGCGTTCGGCGCGTGGCGGTGGCCACCGCGTACATCGACGAAGTCAACCAGCACCTGCGCAAGTACCTGGAGCAGAGCGACTTCGAGCCTCTCGCGCTCGAAGGCCTTTCCATCTCCGACGTGAAGGCCGTGGGCGAAGTGCCTACCCAGGTGCTGGTCGATTTGTGCCTGAAGGTGTTCGAAGCCCAGCCCGGCGCCGACGGCATCCTCATTTCGTGCGGCGGACTGGTCACGCTCGATGCCATGCGTGAAGTCGAAGCCCGCCTGCAGGTGCCCGTGGTGTCGAGTTCGCCCGCCGGCTTCTGGGACCTCGTCGGCACCGCGGGGCTCGATCCGCGCGTGCCTGGCCAGGGGCGACTTTTCGCCTGAGCCGCTTCAGCCGATCAGCCAGCGCCCCACGCGCGGCGTATCGGCCAGCTTCCAGACCTGCTCGCACAGCGCCTTCGCCTCGTCGGCGGTGGCGCCTTCGCCGTAGTGCGCCAGGCGCTGCATCTTGTCCTCGATCTCCGCGCGGTCCAGGCTGTTGCCGGGGTCGCCCTTGGGCTCGTCCACGCGGCCCTGCAGTGTGCGGCCGTCGGTGGTGTGGACGCTGACCTTGCCGATCCAGCGCGCCGGGTAGGCGGTGTCGACCTCTTCGTCTAGCTCCATCGTCACCTTCTCGCGGAAGGCCGAGACCTCGGGCGCGAGGAAGTCGCGGTCGAACTCGCCCAGGCCCGCGCGGCCGTGCACCGCGATCAGGCCCAGCACCGTGCCCATCGAGAACTTGCCCTGGTGCACCGTGGCCGGCACGTCCACACGGCCCAGCACGTCGATGGCGCCCTGGTGCACGTGCGTTGTCACGCGCGACACGTCGGCGGGTTTCAGGTTGTTCTGCTGCATCACCTGCAGCAGCGCATCGGCTGCGGGGTGGGTGTGGCGGCAGGAGGCGTGGTACTTGAACGAGGTTTCGGCCAGCGTCCAGCGCGTGCCGAGGCCGTCGGTGAGCCTGGCCGGGTCGGCGTCGCTAGACATACCCACGCCCAGGCCTTGCGCACCTTCGAGGATCTTCGCCGCGCCGGTGAAGCCGTCCTGCGCGAGGTAGGCCGACATCAGCCCGCTGGCCGCCGCGTGCGCGCAGTGCAACTGCTTGGAATCGGCCGCGTCGCGCAGGAACTCCCACACGCCGGCGGATTGCGTGCCGGCCGAGCCGAAGGCGTGCAGCATCTGCTGCGGCGTGAGGTTCAGCAGGCGGCCCACTGCAGCAGCCGCCGCGAGCGTGCCCGCGGTCGCCGTCGTGTGGAAGGTCCTGTAGTGCGAGCGGCCGAGGAACTCGCCCACGCGAATGCCGACCTCGTAGCCCGCGACCACGGCCGTTAGCAGCTGCGCGCCGCTCGCACCGAGGCTCTGCGCCACCGCGAGCGCGGGCGCGATGACGACGGCGGCCGGATGAAACACCGAGCCGTTGTGCACGTCGTCCTGCTCCACGAAGTGCGACGCCGCCGCATTCACCAGCGCGGCGAACAGCGGCGAGCTGGTCTGGCGCGAAGTCAGTATTTCGCTGGGGCCTTCCGCGGGGCCCATCATCCGGGCGAAGCGCTCGATGCTGCGCACGGGCCGCGCCGTGCGGGCCGCCAGCACCGAGCCTAGCCAGTCGAGCATCAGGTCCTCGGTGCGGCGCAGCACGGGGCCGGGAATGTCGGCGAACTGCAGTTCGGCCGCGAAAGTCGCGAGCACCTTGCTCGGATGGTCGATGGAATTCATGGGAAGTCCTTCAGAACGAACGGGGCAGGCCCAGCATGTGCTCTGCAACATAGCTCAGGATCAGGTTCGTCGAGATCGGCGCCACCTGGTACAGCCGTGTCTCTCGGAACTTGCGCTCGATGTCGTATTCGCACGCGAAGCCGAAGCCGCCATGGAACTGCAGGCAGGCATTGGCGGCCTCCCAGCTCGCCTTGGCCGCCAGGTACTTCGCCATGTTGGCCTGCGCGCCGCAGGGCTGGTGCGCATCGAACAGGCGGCAGGCCTCGTAGCGCATCAGGTTCGCGGCTTCCACTTCGATGAAGGCCTCCGCAATCGGAAATTGCACGCCCTGGTTCTGCCCGATGGGCCGGCCGAACACCACGCGTTCCTTGGTGTACTTCGTCACGCGGTCGATGAACCAGTAGCCGTCGCCGATGCACTCGGCGGCAATCAAGGTGCGCTCGGCGTTGAGCCCGTCCAGGATGTACTTGAAGCCCTGGCCTTCCTCGCCGATCAGGTTCTCGGCCGGGATCTCGAGGTTCTCGAAGAACAGCTCGTTGGTCTCGTGGTTCACCATGTTCAGGATGGGCTGCACCGTGAGCCCCTTGCCGATGGCCTCGCGCAGGTCGACGATGAAGATCGACATGCCCTCGGACTTCTTCTTCACGTCCGCCAGCGGCGTGGTGCGCGCCAGCAGGATCATCAGGTCGGAGTGCTGGATGCGCGAGATCCACACCTTCTGTCCGTTGACGACGTAGCGGTCGCCCTTCTTCACGGCGGTGGTCTTGATCTTGGTGGTGTCGGTGCCGGTGGTGGGCTCGGTCACGCCCATCGACTGCAGGCGCAGTTCGCCGTTGGCGATCCTGGGCAGGTAGTTGCGCTTCTGCGCCTCGCTGCCGTGGCACAGCAGCGTGCCCATGTTGTACATCTGGCCATGGCAGGCGCCGGAGTTGCCGCCGCAGCGGTTGATCTCTTCCATGATGACCGAGGCTTCGGTCAGGCCCAGGCCGGAGCCGCCGTACTCCTGCGGAATCAGCGCGGCCATCCAGCCGGCCCTGGTGAGCGCATCGACGAATTCGGCGGGGTAGCCGCGCGCCTCGTCGATCTTGCGGAAGTAGGCATCGGGAAACTGCGCGCACAGGTCGCGCACGGCGTCGCGGATGTCGGGGTAGTTCTTGTCGTTGGCGTTGTTCATCGTTCTTTGCTCAGTCCTGGCGCGGGCCGCCGGCTTCCTTCTCCACGCGTTGCCAGATCTCCACCGCCATCGGGTCGTCGATCTCTTCCAGGATATGGCCCACGAGGCCGATGGCGCGCGCCATCACGCCGAAGCCGCGAATGATCTTCCAGGGAAAACCGAACTCCGCCGCGATCGCGCCGATGGCGCCCGTGGCGTTGATCGGCAGCGACTTGCCCGACACCCGCTCGGCTTCTTCCTGCACCGCCTGCATCAGCGCGACATAGTGGCTGGAGAGCCCGTTCTCCGCCGCGATCTGGAACAGGCGCGGCGTGCGCGGGTCGATCGGCTTGTGCAGCGGATGGCCCAGGCCCGGCACGATCTGCTTGCGCGCGCGGTGGTCGGCCACGATGTCCTTCGCCATGTCGGCCAGCGGGCGCGTGGGTTTGTCGCCGAAGGGGATCGCTTCGTAGAGCATCCTGGCCGCGCCTTCGGTGCTGCCGACGAACACCGTGCCGAGGCCGCAGAGCCCGGCTGCCACGGCCGCCTGCAGCGCTTCGGGAGCGCCCGCATAGGTAAGGCGCGCCGCCAGGGCGCTGGGCGTGATGCCGTGCTCCACCAGCGTGACGACGATGGCATTGAAGGTCACCGACTCCTGGGGCGTCGGGATGCGCCCGGTCAGCTCCAGGAAGGCCATGTCGCCCAGGTTGAGGTGGCCGAGGATTTCCGAAGGCAGGTCGCGCCCGCGCACGGTGATCCTGTCGGGCGTGCTGTGGCCCAGCTCCGTATGCAGGGATTTCTTGATCTTGGTGGTCATGCGCCGAATCTAGCCCCGCCTCGCGCGGGGTGGCTCTCTGATTGCGAAACCCTCCCTTCGGCAAATGCAAATGCTCGGCGGCGGGGTCTTCGGGCACGCTGCGGCGATGGACCTTGAATCACTTTCGGCGGTGCGCGAATCGGCGCTCGACTACTTCGTTCGCAGCCGCGCCACCCAGCGGCGGCGCCAGCGCATGGAACAACCGGATGCCGACGAGGCCGAAGGCTGGCGCGACATCGCCGCCCTGGGCTGGCCCGGCATGCTGGCGCCCGAATCGGCCGGCGGCCTCGCGCTGGGGCTGGCCGGTGCGGCGGAAATTCTGCGCGCGGCCGGCGAGCACGCGGCGCCGGAGCCATTGCTGGCCGTGGCCGGCCTCGGCGCGCTGCTGCTGTCGGCGCTGCACACTCCGCGCGCCGATGCGCTGCTGGCCCAACTGGTCGCGGGCCGCAGCCTGCCGGCGCTGGCGTGGCAGGAGAGCGCGGGCGACCTCAGCGCGGTGCCGCTGGCCTGCGGCTGCGAAGCGTTGGCGGGCGATGCCGGCGGCGTGCTGCTGCAGGGCGAAAAGCTCATGGTGCTGCCCGGCGCCGCCGCCAGCGGCTGGCTGGTGTCGGCGCGTGGCGAAGACGACGCGGTGCTGCTGTGGGTGCCGCGCGGCACCGTGGGCGTGAGCGAAACGCCGGTGCCGCTGGTCGACGGCAGCCAGGCGTCGAACCTGCGCTTCGAGCAGGTCAGGCTGCCGGCAGACGCGGTGCTGGCCGAGGGCCCGGCCGCGCAGGAGGCGCTGCGCCGGGCGCTCGCGGGCGGGCAGATCCTGCAGTCGGCCGAGCTGCTGGGCGCGGGGCAGGCCATGCTCGCGCAGACGCTGGCCTACCTGCGCACGCGCTCGCAGTTCGGCAAGCCCATCGGCAGCTTCCAGGCGCTGCAGCACCGCTGTGTCGACATGTTCATCCACCTCGAAGTGGCAAAGGCGACGCTGGACGAAGTGCTGGCGCAGGTGGTGCAGGAACCGACGGCAGAGCGCATGGAGGCCGAGGCCAGCCGCGTCAATGCGCGCTGCACGGCAGCCGCGCTGCAGGCCTCGCGCGCATCGGTGCAGCTGCATGGCGCCATCGGCTACACGCAGGAATGCGACCTGAGCCTGTTCTACAAGCGCGTGCTGTGCCTGTCGGCCTGGCTGGGCAATGCCAGCGCGCACCGGCACCGGCATGCGTCGCTGTCGCGCGATGCGGAGGCGGCAGCGGGCACTGCGCAGTGGCAGGGCGAATTCCCCCGCACCGCCGACTGGGCGGCGATGCCCGAGGCCGATTTCCGCCGCATGGTGCGCGCCTTCCTGCAGCAGCGCTATCCGCAGCAGCTTCGCTACCTGTCGCACCGCGCGCGATGGAGCGAGATGCGCGAGTGGTATCTCACGCTGTCGGCGCAAGGCTGGATCGCGCCCGCATGGCCGCAGGCGCACGGCGGCATGGGCCTGCCGGCCGACAAGCTCATCGCGTGGATCGAGGAGCTGGAGCAGCACGGCGTGGCGCGCGCCCCCGACCAGGGCATCGTGATGATCGGCCCGCTGCTCATACAGCACGGCACGCCCGAACAGCAGCAGCGCTTTCTGCCGCGCATCCTCAGCGGCGAGCATGTGTGGTGCCAGGGTTACTCGGAGCCCAATGCCGGTTCGGACCTCGCGGGCCTGCGCACCGAGGCGATGCCGGCGCGCGACGCGCAGGGCGAGCACTTCGTGGTCAACGGCCAGAAGATATGGACCACGCTCGCGCAGGACGCCAACCACATCTTCATGCTGGTGCGCACCGACAAGGACGCGCGCAAGCAGGAGGGCATCAGCTTCCTGCTGTGCGACCTGCGCACGCCGGGCATCACCATCCGGCCGATCCGCACGCTGGCCGGCGAGCCGGAGTTCTGCGAGGTGTTCTTCGACAACGTGCGCGTGCCGGCGGAAAACCTGGTCGGCAGGCTGCACGGCGGATGGACCATCGCGAAGGCGTTGCTGGGCTTCGAGCGCATCTTCCTGGGCAGCCCCAAGCAGTCGCAGTACGCGCTGGGGCAGCTTGCGCGGCTGGCGCAGGCGCGGCGGCTGTTTGCCGACCCGGTGTTCGCGCAGCGCTTCGCGGCGCTGCGGCTCGACGTGCTCGACCTGTCGGCGGCGTACACGGGCTTCGCGAACATCGCGCGGGCCGGCAAGCCGCTGCCCGCGTCGGTGTCGCTGCTGAAGATCTGGGCCAGCGAGACCTATCACCGCATCGGCGCGCTGCTGCTCGAGGCAGCCGAAGAGCAGGGCGCCGTGGCCGGCGACCAGGTGCTCGACGGGCAGAGCTTCAACGTGCTCTCGCCGCTCATCGGTTCGACGGCCGCAATGATCTACGGCGGCACCAACGAGATACAGCGCAACATCCTCGCGCGGCAAGTCCTCGATTTGCCTGCGTGAGGCTCGCCCCCAGTCTTCGCGCACTTCGTGTCGCTTCGCCAACCCCCTACCGGGGGCAACACCTGCGGCCCGGCAAAGCCGGTTCCGCGGTGTTTCACGAAAGAACAGTCCTGCCTGGCTTTCGAGCCTGACTTGTAGATCAACAACAGGAGACAACGCTCATGACATCGACTCACTTCTCGCGCCGCCAACTCATGGCCGCGCTGGCCGGCGGCGCGGCACTCGGCGCACTGCCGCACCGCGCCTTTGCCCAGCAGCCATTGCCGCCGCTCATCAAGCTGGTGGTCGGCTATTCGGCCGGCGGCCCGGTGGACGGCGCCGCGCGCCTGCTCGCGCCCGCGCTGAGCCAGGCGCTGGGCACGCAGGTGATCGTGGACAACCGGCCCGGCGCGAGCGGCTCGCTCGGCGGAGACGCGGTGGCCAAGGCCGCGGCCGACGGCACGATGCTGTTCTTCGGCGCGAGCCCGACCATCACCATCAACCCCAACGTGCAGCGGCACATGGCCTTCGACCCGATGAAGGACCTCGTGCCCATCGCGCCGCTGGTGGACTACACCAACGTGCTCGTCATCAACAACGACGTGCCGGTGCGCAGCGTGGCCGAGCTGCTCGAATATGCGAAGGCGCGGCCCGGCAAGGTGTTCTACGGCTCGGCGGGCGTGGGCGCGTCGAACCACCTGAGCGGCGCGCTGCTCGAGAAGATGGCCGGCGTGCAGCTCACCCATGTGCCGTACAAGGGCAGCGCGCCCGCGCTGGCCGACGTGATGGCGGGCACGGTGACGATGATGTTCGACATCATCGCGACCTCCAAGCCCTTCATCCAGTCCGGCAAGGTGCGCGCGCTGGCCGTCACCTCGCGCCAGCGCAACCGCATGCTGCCGGAGGTGCCGACCATGATCGAGTCGGGCGTGGCGGGCTACGACGTGGGCGGCTGGTTCGGCCTGTACGGCCCGGCGCGCATGGACCCGGCACTGGTCGCGCGCATGAATGCCGCCGCGCAGAAGATGCTGGCGCGCGAAGACATCGCGAGCCGCCTGCGCGAGCAGGGCTATGACGTGTGGTCCGGCGCGGCCGACCTGCTCGCTACCAAGGGCAAGTCGGACCGGCAGCTCTGGGCCACCGCGTCCAAGGGCATCGAGGCGGAATAGGCGATGCGGCAATCACGCATTCACGAGCTGCTGGAGGCTCGCGCGGCGCGCACGCCTGAGGCAGTCTTTCTTTTCGAGCCCGGCGCCACGACCACCTGCGCGGCGCTGCAGGCAATGGCCGAGACCGCCACGCAAGACCTGCTGGACGCCGGCGTGCGCCCGACCGACCGCGTGGTGCTGGTGGCCGAGAACTGCGCCGCGCACATCGCGCTGCTGATGGCGTGCAGCCGCATCGGCGCATGGTCTTGCGGCGTGAACGCGCGCATGTCGCCGGGCGAGATCGCGGCGATCGTGGAACGGGCGGACGCGCGCCTTTGCTGCTTCACCACAAGCGCTTCGCAGGCGGCCGAACAGCACGCCCGGCGCGCCGGTGCGGTGCCGTCCTCGCTTGCGGGCGTGATGCGCTCGGCCACGCGCGAAGAAGCACGCACCGAACCCGACCCGGCGCTGGCCGACACCGCCGCCATCATCTTCACCTCCGGCACTTCGGGCACGCCGAAGGGCGTGATGGTCTCCCACCGCGGGCTGCTGCACTTCGGGCGGGTGTCGGCTGGCGTGAGGGCGCTGAGCGAGCGCGACCGTGCCTACGCCTTCCTGCCGATGACGCACATCTTCGGCATCGGCACCGTGCTGATGGCCGCGCTCACCGGCGGCGCTTCGCTGGTGCTGCGCGGCAGCTTCTCACCGGCCGACATGCTGCAGGCGCTGGCGCACGAGCAGGTGTCCAACCTGCTCGGGCCGCCGACCATGTACGCGCGCCTGCTGGCCCACATCGACGGCGAGCGCGTGGTGCCGCGCTTTCCGCATCTGCGCTACGTGTACACCGGCTCGGCTCCGCTCGACCCCGCGCTCAAGCAGCGCGTGGAGCGGCTGTTCGGCCAGCCGCTGCACTACGGGTACGGGCTCTCGGAATACGCGGGCTCGGTGTTCCTCACGCGCACGGAAGCCCCGCGTTCGGACACGGCGGCCGGCCATGCGGTGGAGGGCGGCGAGGCCCGCATCGTGTCGATCGAGGGGCGCGACGTGCCGCAAGGCGACACCGGCGAGATCTGGCTGCGCGGCCCGGGCCTCATGCTCGGCTATTTCCGCGACGCGGCCGCCACCGCGCAGGTGATGCGCCCCGGCGGCTGGTACGCCACCGGCGACCTTGGCCGCTTCGGCCCCGACGGCGCGCTGTTCGTGGTCGGCCGGCTGAAGGAAATGATCATCCGCTCGGGCTTCAACGTCTACCCGGCGGAGGTCGAGGCGGTCATCGGCCGTTTCGGCGGCGTGCACCTGTGCGCGGTGGTCGGCGTGCCGGAGGTGGATGGCAACGAGCAGGTGGTCGCCTTCGTGGAGCTGGAGCCGGGTGCGGTGCTCGATGAGGCGGCGCTGCGCGCGCACCTGGTGGAGCACCTGTCGCCCTACAAGCGCCCCACCCGCATCGAGGTGATCGACACCATGCCGACCACCCCCAACGGCAAGCTGCTCAAGCGCGAACTGCAGGCGCGGCTGCGCGCAGCGTAGGCAGGTGTGCCGCCGGGCGCTTCGCGTTTTCCTGCAAGCGGGTGCGCCGCAGTCCTTCCACCCGCCTCCGGGGCTCGCCGCATCGTTGTTCCTTCTACAAAGGAAATCACCATGGCCGATGACTTGAGCAAGCGCGGGCCGCCAGACGCCGCCCGCATCAACGTGAACGAGGCGCACGAAGTGCGCTACTGGACCCAGACGCTGGGCGTGACCGAGGCGCAGTTGCGCTCGGCCATCGCCGCCGCCGGTGTGCTGGTGAAGGACGTGCGCACCTACCTGGGCAAGCCCTGAGGCTCGTAGGCTCGCTCCTACACCCGGCGCGGTAGCCGGGCACGATACTTGTTGCTCCCTCTCGTTTCAGGAAGTACCCGTGACCGTGCCGATGAACCCCACGCCTCTGGCAGCCGCGCAATGAAGTCTTCTCCCAGTGCGCGCAGCTGGATCGCCGCAGGCGTGCGCCACGAACTTCTCACCCGGGCCCTGCCCGCACTGCGGCACGACATGGCGGCGCCGGTCTCGGTGATCCGCATGGCGCTGCTGATGCTCAAGCGGCAGGTCAGCGCAGCCACCGTCGATTCCGCCGCCTGCGAAGAGCGCGTGGCGCTGATCGACAACCAGGTGGCCGAACTGGTCAGTGCCATCCGCTCGCTGCGCGACTGGGAACTGGCGACCACAGACGACGGCATCGCCCGCAGCGCGCTGGTGGCGCAATGTACGACCTTGATGCGCGCGGCCTTCGACCTGCACGGCGTGACGCTCGACATCGACCCCGCGCTCGAGCCGAGCGAGGACGAGCAACGCTGGCCCGCGGCGGCGGCCTTGCGCTATCTGTTCCTCGGCGTGCTGGGCTACCTGCACGACAGTGCCGACGAGGCCGGCACGATCCGCGTGCAGGCCGAAGGCGCCAATGCGCTGCGGCTTTCTGCAATGCCGCGCGAAGCGGGCGCCACCGACGCCGTGCTCGATGCGCATCGTGCGCCGCGCGCGCTGGCCATCGATGCCGTCGCGCTGCAGAACCTGGCGGAAGACCTGGGTTACGTCGTCGCCGTGGACGGCGACAGCGTGCGCTTCGCGCTCGCCACCGCGGCCTGAAGCTTCCTTCCGCCTCGGCGGGTGTTGCCCGCCGCAGCACGCGCCTGCGCTTGCCGGTGCGTGCGCAGGAAGGCCTGCAGCCTGCGTTCGGCCGCATAGAGCCCGCGTGAAGGCCGCGCGGTCTTGCGGCCCGCGATCTTCTCGAACAGCGCGGTGGCGGCGTCTTCATCGTTGTCCGACAGCGCGCTGCCCAGCGCCAGCACGGCCGGGTGCACATAGGCCTTCTTGCAGACCGCCGGCGTGTTGCCGAGCTGCTTGGCGACTGCCGCGAGGATGTCCTTGGCGCGGTAGCGGGTGCCGTCCGTCGCGTTGCGCCCCGGCTCGCAGGCCAGCCGGGTGAGCTCCAGGGCCTGCACCGTGCCGTGCCAGGTGCGGAAGTCCTTGGCGGTGAAGCGTTCGCCGGGCGAGGCTTCGGCAAGGTAGTCGTTCACGTCGGTGGACGACACGCTGTGCAGCTCGCCGTCTTCGCCCGCGTACTGGAACAGGGCCTGCCCGGGCAACTGCTGGCACTGCCGCACCACCTTGGCCACGCGCGGGTCTTCCAGCCTGGCCTCGTGCATCACGCCGCTCTTGCCCTTGAAACGCAGCCGCAGCGCGGTGCCGTGCACGTCCACATGGCGGTTGCGCAGCGTGGTGAGGCCGTAGGAGCCGTTGCTGCTTGCGTACTCTTCGTTGCCGATGCGCAGCAGGGTGGTGTCGAGCAGGCGCACCAGCGCCGCCAGCACCTGGCTGCGGTCGGGCGCCTTGTTCTTCCTGTCGGCCTGCAGGTCGCGCGCCACGCGGGCACGGATGCGCGGCAGCGCGAGCGCGAAGGCTTCGAGCCGCTCGAACTTGGTCTCGTCCTTCATCACGCGCCAGTCGGCGTGGTAGCGGTACTGCTTGCGCCCGCGCGCGTCGATCCCGGTGGCCTGCAGGTGGCCGTTGGGCAGCGGGCAGATCCAGACCTGGGTGTAGGCCGGCGGAATGGCCAGCATGCGGATGCGCGAGATTTCGTCCACGTCGCGCAGCCATTGGCCCTTGGCGTCGCGGTAGCGAAAGCGCGTGCCGTGCTTCAGGCGGCGAATGCCCGGCATGTCGGGGTTCACGTAGACCAGCCCGTTGGCGATGGGCGTGGGCTTCGACGGTGGCCGCGCGGACGGCTGCGACACGGGAGAGGTGGAAAGAACGGTGGCCGGCATGGGGTTTGCGTGGTGGTACGCACCGTTTTTGCCAGCGCCGACAATCACGGCCTGTAGGACGCCGCAAATGCGGGCCGTCTGTTCTTTCCCTTATCGAGCTTCTCCATGTCTTCTCGCCCTTCGTCCTTCCGTACCCGCTGGCTGCTGCTGCCGGCAACCGCGCTGCTTGCGGCGGGCTGCGCTTCCACTTCTACCTCTACCTCTACCTCCACCGCCGTGCCGGCCACGGCTTCCGCACCGCCCGTGAAGGTCAAGGTGTTCGTCGCCGCCATGTTCGAGATCGGCCAGAACACGGGCGACCGTGCCGGTGAGTTCCAGCACTGGTACGAGCGCTACTGGAAAGACGCCAAGCCCATCGCCGTGCCCGGCGCGCTGCAGCCCGTGTACTGCAACACCGACGGCGTGTGCGGCGCGGTGCTGGGCATGGGCAAGGTCAACTCCTCGTCGTCGATGCAGGCCATCCTGCTGAACCCGCGGCTGGATTTTTCGCAGGCCTACTACGTCATCTCCGGCGTGGCCGGCACGCCGCCCTCGCGCGGCACCATCGGCGAAGTGAACTGGGGCACCTGGCTGGTCGACTACGACCTGGGCCACCGCTGGGCGCCTGAAGAAAACAAGCCCGGCGAACCGACCTTCATGCCGCGCAAGGGCTACGAGGAATACCGCCGCTTCCAGCTCAACCCCGACCTCGTGCGCTGGGCCATGAGGCTGTCGGCCGACACGCCGCTGAAAGACTCCGAGTCGGCGCGCAAGTACCGCCTGCGCTACCCCGACGCGGCGGCCCGCCGCGCGCCCTTCGTCGGCACCGGCACCCACATGACGGGCGACACCTTCTTCCACGGCCCCGGCATGTCGAAGCAGGCGCAGTACATCGCCAAGCTCTACGGCGCGGACGACTACGTCATCACCGAGATGGAGGCCGCCGCCATCACGCTGGTCATCAAGCGCACCCACGGCACCGACCGCGTGATGAGCCTGCGCGGCGCGGTCAACTTCGACCAGGGCAACCCGAAGGAAACCACGCTGCAGCACCTGGACCCGGCCCCCGGCGAAACGGCCGGCGGCTTTGCGGAGACGGTGGAGAACGTCGAGCGCGTGGGCAGCCGCGTGGTCGACCACATCGTGGCCAACTGGCCGCAGTGGCAGGGCGGCGTGCCCAGGCCCTGAGCCTGCCCGGTCAGGGCCGCGCCGGCTGCAGGTGCCAGGTCACGGTGAAGTCGAAGGGTGTCCAGCGGCTCACCGTGACGCCCGCCTGCCGCAGGCCGCGGCCGATCCAGGTGTTGCAGGTCTCGAAGAGGTTGTAGGCGCCCTCGGCTTCGTAGAAGGCGTCCTGGCTGTCGTAGTGCGCGCCCGCGATGGCTTGCGCCGGCCCCGGCGGCAGGCTGGCGCGCACATGGCCGACGAGCTGCGCATACCGGGCCTGCGACAGCGGCAGCTCGAAGGCCCCGCGGCCCAGTTGCCTGCGCCGCAGGTAGCTCACGTGCAGCAGCGAGCGGTTGCCGCCCGACAGCGCCCCGAAGGCGCGCGAGACCGTCAGGTCGCCCCAGGTGGGCGTGTTCAGGTAGAACTCGCGGTCGCCCCAGCCGATGGCGATGAACTCGGCATCGGGCGGCGGCGCCTTGAAGTCTTTCAGCGGAAACACCTGCAGCCAGTCGATGGTGGCCGAGCGGACCGGGAACACGTAGTCGGTGTGCACGCCATTGCTCAGCACCCAGGCCTTTACTTCGGCGGGTGCATCGCCCGCCGGCTTCGCGCCGTTGGCCGGCCAGAACACCAGCGCGCACGCCACCGCGACATACAGCCCGACCAGCGAGGCCAGGCCCAGCAGTGTGAATGCTGTGTTCCGGAGCCAGCGTTTCAGCATGGTGGTGGCGCCCGTCAGAAAAGAGAGGCCGTGGTCGCCACCGGCTCCGATGCCGCGCGCTGCGCGCCGCCGGCGGGCGCCAGCGCCTCGGGGCTGCCGGCCTTGGCCAGCGCGCCCACGCGCACGCCCAGCAGCCGCAGCGGGCGTTCGAGCGGCACGCGCTTCAGGCACTGGCCGCCGGTCTGGCGGATGGTCTTGGCGTCGGCGGTGAAGTGGCCGATGGTCTGGTCGCGCGTGGCGATCTTGAAGTCGTCATAGCGGAGCTTGATGCCGATGGTCTTGCCCACGTAGCCCTTGCGCTGCAGGTCGGCGGCCACCTGCTCGCACAGCCTGGTGAAGATCGCGCCCAGTTCGGCGCGGTTGCGCACCGCGTGCAGGTCGCGGTCGAAGGTGGTCTCGCGGCTCATCGACACGGGCTCGCTCTCGGTCACCACCGGGCGGTCGTCGCGGCCCCAGGCCACCTCGTGCATCCAGGCGCCGGTGGCCTTGCCGAAGTTGGCGATGAGCCAGTCGCGGTCGCGCGCCGCGAGCTGGCCGACGGTCTCGATGCCGAAGCGCTTGAGCTTCTCGTCGGCCTTGGGGCCGATGCCGTTCACCTTGCGGCAGGGCAGCGGCCAGATGCGCGATTCGAGGTCGTCTTCATAAACCACCGAGATGCCGTTGGGCTTGTTGAATTCGCTCGCCATCTTGGCGATGAGCTTGTTGGGTGCCACGCCGATGGAGCAGGTCAGCCCGGTCTCGCTGAAGATGGCCTTCTGCAGCAGCCGCGCCAGCGAGCGCCCGCCGTCGCGCTGGCCGCCGGGCACGTCGGTGAAGTCGATGTACACCTCGTCCACGCCGCGGTCTTCCATGAGCGGCGCGACTTCGAGGATGACCTGCTTGAAGGCGCGCGAGAAGCGCCGGTATTCGTCGAAGTCCACCGGCAGGATGATGGCCTGCGGGCACAGCTTGGCGGCCTTCATGAGCCCCATGGCCGAGCCGACGCCGAACTGGCGCGCGGGGTAGGTGGCGGTGGTGATCACGCCGCGGCCGGTGTAGTCCTTGAGCCGAGGGAACGAATCGACCGGAATGTCGGCCAGCGTGCCGCCCTCGGGCAGGTCGCGGATGGCCTCGTCCACCCGCCGCCGGCCGCCGCCGATCACCACGGGCAGGCCCTTGAGCTGCGGGTAGCGCAGCAGCTCGACGGACGCATAGAAGGCGTCCATGTCGAGGTGGGCGATGCGGCGGATTCGTGGGGCTGACGGGGGCTGGGAACTCACGGCAACGATTGTCTCGCGGGTGGGACTGTCTTGCCTGTTGAGGGGCGCTTTTGGGGGGCACTTTCAGGGCGTGTGCACAGGCCGCCGAGTACTCCCCTCCGCGAATGTCCCCCGGCCTTCGGCCTCCTCCTTTATTTCGCTGCGGGGAGCACCCGGCGGCCTGTGC
>NZ_JBXASW010000095.1:0-15105 GCF_058809745.1 Variovorax sp. MPBD4-3 | reverse complement strand
ACGCAGGGGCGGAGGCTTTGGTCGGGGGCAATGGGCTCTCTCGGAATCGGGTTCGAAGGCAGGCGACGTGATGCGATACCGATAACGCGGGTATCGCCTCTACGCATGCTACGAGAACTCCGGCGTTAGTGAAAACTCCGGAGCGGAATGCCGGCTGCGGCGTCTGCGGAAAGCCCGGGTTACAGGTATCTCTTAGCGCGTGTTCAGGGTTCAGGCCCGCTCTTTCTTCAGCTGTCGCAGGGCCGCTTCGGCATGCGTGATGAAGCGCCCGGCCAGCAGCGAGGCCGCGAAGTTGTCGTTGGTGACGGCGAACACGTCGAACGACGGCGCCTTCCCGATCGGCCGGAAGCTCAGCCGGTCGGTCATGCAGCCGCGCGCGGTGAGGTCGTCGACGATGGCCACGCCCGCGCCCGCCGCCGCCAGCGCGCAGGCGGTCTGGCCGGCGCGCACCTCGGTCTGCGCATCGGGCTGGCAGCCGTGCTGCAGGCACCAGTCGGCAATGATGCGGCCCTGCGGCGTGTCGGGGCTGAACGCGATCATGCGTTCGCCCAGGATGTCGGCCGGCTTCAGCGTGCGCCGCGCCTCCAGCGGGTGGCCCTTGGGAAACACGCCGGCCAGCGTCCATTGGCCGATGGGTCGCGCATTGAGCAGCGGGTCGTCGATGGCCAGGGTGGAGATCGCCACGTCGGCCTCGTGCGCGGCCAGCCGCTTGACCATGTCGCGGGCCAGCAGCACCTCGACGTAGAAGCGGGCGGCGGGGAACTCGCGGCCCAGCGCAGTGAGCGCGCGCGGCACCATGTCGAGCCCGGTGCTCGGGCTGCACAGCACGCGCAGCGTGAGCATCTTGCCGCTCTTGAGCGCCTGCGCGCAGTCCTCGATGCGCGCAACGCCGCGATACACCTGCTCGACCTCCGCGAACAGCGCCTGCGCCTCGGGCGTGGCCTGCAGCTTGCCCTTGCGGCGCTCGAACAGGCGCAGCCCCAGCTGCAGCTCGATGTGAGACAGCATGCGGCTGATGCCCGGCTGCGACACGTGCAGCGAACGCGCCGCATCGGTGACGGAGCCGGCCAGCATGACGGCGCGGAAGACTTCGATCTGTCGGAGGTTCATGACTTTGCCCGGCGCTTCGGCGATGTTCGATAACGCGATGTTATGGGCTCGCCACATGTTGGTATTTGCCGCCCCGGCGCCGCGTTCCTAGCATCGGCGTGTTCCTTCATTCGATCAAAACCATAAGCAGAGGCATACAGGACATGGTTCACCGTCCAATCTCGGGCCGGGGTGCGCTGGCACCCGGCGTCACACGCAGAAGCGTTCTCTCGGCCGTGGCGCTCGGCGCCGCGGGCACCCTGGCCGCCGGGCCCTGGCATGGCGCCGGGGCCGCCGAGGCATGGCCCACCAAGCCGGTGCGCATCATCGTGCCCTTCGCGCCGGGCGGCGGCGCCGATGGCTCGGCGCGCGTGCTGGCCGAAGTGCTCGCGCCGCAGCTGGGGCAGGCGGTGATCGTGGAGAACAAGCCGGGCGCCGGCAGCGCCATCGGCGTGGCGGCGGCCCTGCAGAGCCGCGACGGCCACACGCTGCTCATGGGCAGCAACAGCATGGTGATCAACCCGGCGCTGAACCCGAAGCTCACATACGACGTGGCGCGCGACTTCGACGCCATCGGCATGGTTTCGCAGCAGCCGCTGGTGCTGGTGGTGCCGGCCGAGTCGAAGGCGATGACGGTGGCCGACCTCGTGACGCAGGCCAAGGCGCAGCCCGGCAAGCTCAGCGCGGGCAACAGCGGCACCGGCACGCTGGCCCACCTGACGGCCGAACTCTTCGCGCAGGAGACCGGCACCTCGCTGGTCAGCGTGCCCTACAAGGGCGAGAGCGCGCTCATGCCCGACCTGATCTCCGGGCTGGTGTCGATGGGTTTCCTCAATCTGCCGAGCGTGATCGTGCATATCCGCTCGGGCCGGCTGCGCGCGCTGGCCGTGTCTTCGGCACAGCCGGTGGCCGAACTGCAGAACGTGCCCACCTTCCGCAGCCTGAAGCTGCAGAGCCTGGAGGTCGAGGGCTGGGCCACGCTGGTCGCGCCCAAGGGCTCGATTCCGCCCGAAGGGCTGGCCCGGCTCGAGAAGCTGCTGGCGGCGGCCCTGCAGTCAGACGCGGTGAAGAAGCGCTTCACCGCGCTGAGCCTCGAACCGTTCACCAGCGGTCGCGAGGCCACGGCCAGATACCTGAAGGCCGAAGGCAGCCGCTGGGGCGACGTGGTGAAGAGCCGCGGCATCCAGCTGGAAAACTGAAATGAACGACAGCACGGATCAGGGGCAGGCAAGCAGCCGCACGGTCGAGGCCGACGTGGTGGTGTGCGGCGGCGGCGTCGCCGGCACGATGGCGGCCGTGGCGGCGGCGAGGCAGGGCGCGTCGGTCGTGCTGGTGGAGCGCTACGGGTTCCTCGGCGGCAATGCGACGGCCGGCGCAGTGGCGCAGTTCAACAGCTGGCAGACCGGCAACGGCCGCAAGGTGGTGGCCGGCCTGGCGCAGGAGGTGGTCGATCGGCTGCGCCGCTACGACGGAGCCCGCGCGCACGAGACCTTCGTGATGTCCACCGGGCACCGCATGGACCGCGTCGAATACGCGCCCGAAGTGCTGAAGCTGGTGCTGGACGACATGGTGGCCGAGGCCGGCGTGCGGCCCCTGCTGCATGCGAGCCTGCTCGACGTGGCATGCGAGGGCCGCCGCATCGAGCGGGTGAGCGTGCTGACCAAGGGCGGGGTGCTGCACCTGCGCGCGGGCGTGCTGGTCGACGCGTCGGGCGACATGGATGTGCTGAAGCGGGCGGGCGCGCGTTTCCTGGAACTCGGCAACGGCGAGGCGCTGCAGCCGGCGACGATGATGTTCCGCTTCGGGCCGATCGACTTCGCGCGCTTCGGTGCGCTGTCGAAGGCCGAGCTTGCCGAACTGGCGGCGCGCGGCTTCGCGCAGGGCCGGCTGGCGCGCGCGGCGCTGCACTCGAGCCGCGATCCCTATTCGGACGACGGCTGGTTCAACATCAGCCGCCTGGGCATCGACGCCGCCGACCCGATGGCGCTGGGCGCCGCCGAGATCGAAGGGCGGCGCCAGGCGTGGAAGGCGGCGGGCTTCCTCGCGGATGCGGTGCCCGGCTGCGAGCACGGGCGGCTGCGGGCCTTCGGCACGCAGGTCGGCGTGCGCGAGACGCGGCGGATGGAGGGCGACCATGTGCTGACGGCGGCCGAACTGCTGGAGCCGGTGCAGTTTGGCGATGCGATTGCAGCGGGGGCATACCCGATCGACATCCACCCGGCAACGGGCGGTGCGCTGCACTATGTGCCGATGGACGCAGACCACGCGTATCAGATTCCGTACCGCAGCCTGGTGCCGAGCGCGCTCGACAACGCGCTGGGCGTGGGCCGCGGCATTTCGGCGAGCCACGAGGCGCTGGCGGCGATCCGGGTGATGACGATCTCGATGGCGGTCGGGCAGGCCGCCGGCATTGCCGCGGCCATGGCCGCCAGGGCGGCGGAGGGCGGCATGGGAGCGCAGGTGCGCAAGGTGCCGGTGCCCGCGCTGCGCGAGGCGCTGCTGCGCGGCGGCGCCGTGCTCGGCTAGCGCCGCCGGCAGCCTGGCTTCAGAGCCAGTTGCCGCTCTGCGGCATCTGCACCTTCTCGGCCGGGTCGTCGCTCGTCACGAACGAGCCGATGACGACGCTCAGGATCGAGATGAAGATGCTCGCGAACAGCGCGGTCCAGAAGCCGGACACGCGGAAGCCCTTCACCAGCGCGGCCACCAGCAGGATCATCAGCGCGTTGATGACCAGCAGGAACAGGCCGAGCGTCACGAGCGTCAGCGGCAGCGTGAGCACGATCAGCAGCGGCTTGACGACGGCATTGGCCAGGCCCAGCAGCAGGGCCGAGACCACCAGCGCGCCGGTGCTCTCGAACTTGATTCCCCGAAACAGATGGCTCGCCACCCAGAGCGAGATGGCCGTGATGGCCCAGTGGATGAGAAAAGGGGCCAGGTTGTTAAACATTTCCGGGGGCTCGTGATTCGTGGAAAAAGGAGCCGGCCATTATCCGTGGCCCGTGGGAGCGCCGTTTTCTCCTGTTACGCGCAGAAACAACGGGCGACACCCCGTTAAGATCCCACCTCTTGGCGCCCCTTGCAGAAGGGGCTTTCTTCATGGCCGGACAAACAAGGGTCATCACCACATGGCCAATGCCTCGATCGCGAGCTTGACACCCGCCCCGGCTTCGGCCGACGAGGCCGAATCGTGGGTGCGCGGCGAGCTCATCCGCAGCCTGATGCGCTCGGCGCGCGGCTCCTACCTCGTCTCGGCCGCGCTGATGCCGGCCATGGTCGGCCTCAACTGGGCCTACATCCCGCGCTGGGAACTGATCACCTGGCTGGTGGCCGGCCTCATCGCCACGGCCTGCCGCGCCTGGGGCGCGCAGGTGTATGCGGTGCGCTATGCGGGGCGCAGTGCCGCGGCACAGCTGCAGTTCACCGAGCGCTACGGCTTCGTGTGGAGCACCAGCGCGGTGGTGTGGGGCTTCTCGGTGCTGCTGTTCTTCGAGCGCACGCCGCAGGCCAACCAGTTCATGAGCTGGCTCATCGTGGCCGGGGTGGGCACCTTCCCGCTGAACGGGCTGGCGCTGCATCCCCCGCTGCTCAAGCGCTACGTCAACACGCTGTTCATCACGATGCTGGGCGCGGTGCTGATCCGGCTGTCGGGGATCATGCTGCATCACCCCCAGTTCCAGTACAGCTACCTGATGCCGGTCCTGCCGATCCTGCACTGGTTCCTGCTGCTGCGGGCCGGGCGGCACATCTACGAGACGGCGCGCAACAGCCTGGAGCTGCTGTTCCACAACCACATCCTGATCAAGTCGCTCACGCAGCAGCGGCAGGCGGCGGTGTCGGCCGTGGCCATGAAGAACCGCTTCCTGGCCAGCGCCGCGCACGACATGCGCCAGCCGGTGCTGGCACTCTCGCTGTACGCCGACTGGCTGCGCAACGAGCCCGAACTGGTGCTGGAACTCGCCCCGAAGATCGTGCGCGCCACGCACGCGGTGAACGCGCTGTTCGACTCGATGTTCGACCTGGCGCGCATCGACTCGGGCCAGGTGCGCCTGCACGTCGAGCGCGTCGACGTGCCCGAGCTGCTGCACGACCTGGAGCTGCAATACCGCCCCGTGGCCGAGAGCCGCGGGCTGGACTTCCGGGTGCACGTGTGCGAAGGCTCGTTCCTGACCGACCCGATCCGCGTGCGCCGCATGATCGGCAACCTGCTGGCCAACGCCATCAAGTACACGACCGAAGGCGGCGTGCTGCTGGCGGCGCGGCAGACGCGCGACGGCCTGCGCGTGGAAGTGTGGGACACCGGCATCGGCATCGCGCCCGAGCATCTGCGCGACGTGTTCCTGGAGTTCTACAAGGTGGCCGACCATGCCGGTACCTCGGACGGCTTCGGCCTCGGCCTGGCCATCGTTGCGCGGCTGTCGCACGTGCTGGGCCACCCGGTGAGCGTGCGGTCGCGGCTGGGCAGCGGCAGCGTGTTCCGCGTGGCGCTGCATGACGCGGACGAGGCGGTGGCGCAGGCTCGGGTGACGGCTTCCGGCGGCTGAAGAAAAAAACCGCGCAATGCGCGGTTTTTTCTTTCCAGAAACACCGGGAAGGAAGTGCGCGAAGCCCGGGGTTAGCCCGAAAGCAATCCGTTCGTACGCGCGTAATGCAAGGCCTGCGTCCGGCTCTTCACCCCCAGCCGGCGGAACAGCCGCCACAGGTGAACCTTCACCGTGTGCTCGCTGATTTCGAGGTCCGTAGCGATGTCGCGGTTGCTCATGCCCTTGTCGAGCATGGCGATCAGCTGCGTCTGGCGCTTCGACAGCTTGCCGCTGTTGGCGGCCGGCGGCTCGTCGGCTTCGTCTTCCGAACCCGCCATCAGCAGGCCGCGCAGGGCGGCCGCCAGCTCGTTGGAGCTGGCCGATTTCTCGATGTAGGTGTCGGCGCCCGCCTCGATGCAGGCGTCTTCCATGTCGGCCGCCGGTGCCGCCGAATACACGGCGATCGGCACGTTGGGATAGACCTGCTTGACCGCGATCACGCCCGACACGCCATTGGTGTCCGGGAGCTTCAGGTCAAGGCAGAAGAGGGTGGGAGCGCCGCGCTGCTGGACGGATCCCGCGAGCTTGTCGAGGCGCTCGAGCTCGACGATGTTCTCGGCCGGGCGCAAGCGCCGCAAGACCATCACGATCGCGTCGCGCATCAGGGGGTGGTCGTCGATGACATAAATGCTCATGTTTTCTTCCTTTGTGATCGCACCGTCTTCTCTCTTCCTGCTCACCGGCGGGTAGGCCGGTGGGTTCCGCCGGATCAACTTCCCTGGTTGTTGGGCGTTGCCTCGGCCAGTGCCTCCAGCGCCTCGGTGACGGCGCGTGTTCCTTCCGTGTCGATGGGTTCAAGCTGCCCGGCCAGCGCGGTCAATGCCGCGCCGCGCTGCTCCTGCAAGGCCGCGATGGTACGGCCGGCTTCCTGCGGCGACGCGAATCCACGGCTCTGGAGCAGGGTTTCGCCGCGCGCATCGAGCAGCTTGAAATAGAAGAGGCCGTCGGCCTTCTCGCGGTATTGCTTGAAGCTGGGCTTCGCGACCTTGGCCGCCTTGGCGCCGGCCTTGTCCTTGCCGGCCGCGAGATTGCGCAGGCCGACCGCATGGCGCAGCTCCACCATGAAGGGCTTCGACAGCGCGCGGGCCTTCTCGGCACCGATGAGCAGCTGGCGCTCGATCTCGGCCGGGTTGTTCATGAGCGCATCGTAGCGCTCGCGCAGCGGCGCCACTTCGAGGTCGATGCGCTCGAACAGCAACTGCTTCGCATCGCCCCAGCCGATGCCGTCGGCATAGGCCTTGCGGAGCATCTCGGTCTCGTCGGCGTCGGCAAAGGCCTGGTAGATCTGGAACAGCGCGGAGCCTTCGGTGTCCTTGGGCTCGCCGGGCGCGCGCGAGTCGGTCACGATGCTGGTGATCTGCTTGCGCAGGTACGCGCGCGGCGCGAACAGCGGGATCGTGTTGTTGTAGCTCTTGCTCATCTTGCGGCCGTCCAGGCCGGGCAAGGTGGCGACGGCATCGTCGATCTCGGCGTCGGGCAGCGTGAAGTGCTCGCCGTACAGGTGATTGAAGCGCTGCGCCATGTCGCGCGCCATCTCGATGTGCTGCACCTGGTCGCGGCCCACCGGCACCTTGTGGGCGTTGAACATCAGGATGTCCGCACCCATGAGCACCGGGTACATGAAGAGGCCGGCCGTCACGTCGGCGTCGGGGTCTTCACCCTTTGCGGTGTTCTTGTCGATCTGCGCCTTGTAGGCATGCGCGCGATTGAGCACGCCCTTGCCGGTGACGCAGGTGAGGAACCAGGTGAGCTCGGGAATCTCGGGGATGTCGGACTGGCGGTAGAAGGTGACGTGCTCCGGGTCGAGGCCGCAGGCCAGCCAGCTGGCGGCGATCTCGAGGGTGGAGCGCTGGATCTTTGCCGGCTCCTGCACCTTGATGAGCGCGTGGTAGTCGGCCAGGAAGAAGAAGCTCTGCACACCGGGCGCGACGCTTTGCCGCACCGAATGGCGGATCGAGCCGACGTAGTTGCCGAGGTGGGGCGTGCCCGACGGTGTGATGCCGGTCAGGACGCGCAGTGGAGCTTTGGAAGACGGGGACATGGAACGAGGAACTTAGAACAGCAATGCCTTGAGCGGGGTGATGGCCAGGTTGATGACGTAGTAGCCGACGTCCATCAACGGACGCAGCCAGTAGTTGCTGACGACACCGGCGAGCACCAGCGCCATCACGATGAAGAAGCCGTAGGGCTCGATGCGCGCCAGGAAATTCTGCGCGGGTCCGTTCGGCAGCAGGCCTGCCAGCACGCGCCCGCCGTCGAGCGGCGGCAGCGGGAACAGGTTGAAGGCCCACATGACCAGGTTGACCAGCACGCCGCCCTGCGCCATCTTGATGAAAAAGGTTTCATCGATGCCCGCCGCGACCAGCGCTATCAGCACCAGCGCCCAGAGAATGGCCTGGATGAAGTTCGAAGCCGGCCCCGCGAGCGCCACCCACACCATGTCGCGCTTCGGATGGCGCAGCCGCCCGAAGTTGACCGGTACCGGCTTGGCATAGCCGAAAAGGAAGGCGCCGGAGGTCGCGAAGTAGAGCATCAGCGGCATCAGGATGGTCCCGATGGGGTCGATGTGCTTCATCGGGTTGAGCGTGACGCGCCCCATGACCTCGGCGGTGTTGTCGCCGAAATAGCGCGCGACATAGCCATGGGCCGCCTCATGCACGGTGATCGCGAAGATCACCGGCAGTGCGTATATCAGTACGGTCTGTATCAGGTTGGAAATATCCACGGCGCGATTGTGTCAGACAGGGCGGGTCTCACTGCCCGATTTCAGAGCCCCAGCACGGCCAATGTCCCGCGCCCCTGGCGCACCACGACAGGGTCGTCGCCCGTGCCCATGGGCGTGAGGTCGACCACCGTGGTGGGCTGCGAGGGGCAGGCCCCGGCGTCGATGACGGCGCCGATCTGCTTCTCGAAGCGCTCGCGGATGGTTTGCGCGTCGTTCAGTGCCTCGGTCTCTCCGGGTGCGATCAGCGTGGTGGCCAGCAGCGGCGCACCGTGCAGCGACAGCAGCTCCAGCAGCACCTTGTGGTCGGGCACGCGCAGGCCGATGGTCTTGCGCTGCGGATGGCTCACGCGGCGCGGCACTTCCTTGGTGGCTTCGAGCAGGAAGGTGTAGGGACCGGGCGTGGCGGCCTTCAGCAGGCGGTATTGCTTGTTGTCTACACGTGCGTAGTTGGCCAGCTCGCTCAGGTCGCGGCACAGCAGCGTGAGGTGGTGCTTGTCGTCGACCTGCCGGATGCGGCGAAGCTGGTCGACCGCGTCCTTGTCGTCGAGGTGGCAGGCCAGGGCGTAGCTGGAGTCGGTGGGCACGGCCACGATCTCGCCGCGCTCGAGCAGCGCGACGGCCTGCTTGAGCAGGCGCTGCTGCGGGTTGTCGGGGTGGACTTCGAAGTACTGGGCCATAGGAAATATCTCCGGGTCAGGATTCCGCGGGTTCGATCGGCACGCGCCGCTCGCGCACGGTGAGCCATGCGCCGGCCGCGCCGCACACGGCGATCATCGCCATGCCGATGAGCGAGAAGCGGTCGGGCACATGGGAAAAGACAAGCCAGCCGCCCAGCATTGCAAAGGCGATCTGCGCATAGAGGTAAGGCGTGAGCGTGGAGGCCGGCGCGCGCTGGTAGGCCAGGATCAGCATGAAGTGCCCCACCGTGCCCATGAACCCCATGAGGCAAAGCAGCGCCCACCATTCCCACGATGGCAGGGCGGTCCATGCGAAGGGCACCACCAGCGAGGCGATCAGCGTGCCGACCCAGCCGGTGTAGAAGTGCATGGTCAGCGGGTTCTCGGTCTGCGCGAGCTTGCTGGTGAGCACCTGGAACCAGGCGTTGGTCAGCACCAGCCCCAGCGGCAGGAAGATGGCCCAGCTGAAAGTGCCGCCGCCCGGGCGCAGGATCACCAGCGTGCCGGCGAAGCCGCCCGCCACCAGCGTCCAGCGCAAGGGCGACACATGCTCCTTGAGCGTGGTGGCGGCCAGCAGCGTGATGACCAGCGGCGCGATCAGCACGATCGACGTGAACTCCGCCAGCGGCATGTAGCGCAGGCTCAGGAACGCGAAGACGCTCGACGACAGCAGCAACGCACCGCGCAGCGCCTGGTAGCGCGGATGCCGCGTGCGCAGCAGCGCGGTGCCGTGCAGCGGCAGCAGCACGATGGTGGTCGCCACGGCCTGGAACGCATAGCGGAACCACACGCCCATGAGAATCGGCACGCCGAGGGTGGAGAACTTGGTGGCGGTGTCCAGCGTGGCGAAGCAGGCCACCGCCAGCAGCACGAGGCCGATGCCCGCGAGGATGCGTTCCGCCTCGACCCTGCGGGCCGTCTGCGCCGCCGAACGTGCACTGGCCAGCGCAACGGTTGCCGCGTTGTCGATGCCGGGCCCGGGGCTCTGGCTCACTGCTGAATGCGGTGGCCGAGCAGTTCCCACACAGGAGTGAGCGCGCCGGGCAACGGCGGCAGCTTGCCGAGATCGCAATGGCTCTCGTCGGGGCTGTGGAAATCGCTGCCGCGCGAGGCGGCGAAATCGAATTCGAGCGCCTTGTCGGCGTACTCGACATATTCGGCCGGCGTGTGGCTGCCGGTGACGACCTCGATCGCCTGGCCGCCGTGCGCCTTGAATTCCAGGAACAGCGCGTATTCCTCGTTGGCCGAGAACTTGTAGCGGCCCGGGTGCGCGATGACGGCGATGCCCTTGGCGGCGGTGATCCAGTGCACGGCGTCCTTCAGCGAGGCCCAGCGGTGCGGCACGTAGCCGGGCTTGCCTTCGGTGAGGAACTTGCGGAAGACCTCCGGCGTGTCGCGGCAATGGCCCTGTTCGACCAGGAAGCGTGCGAAGTGCGTGCGGGAGATGAGTTCGGGGTTGCCCACGAACCTGAGCGCGCCTTCGTAGGCGCCATGGATGCCGACCTTGGCCAGCCCCTCGGACATTTCCTGCGCGCGCTTGCCGCGGCCGCCGCGCGTGTCGTAGAGGCCCTGCGTGATGGCCGCGTCGTCCGGGTCGAAGCCCAGGCCGACGATGTGCACCGTTTCTCCCGCGAATGTGACGGAAATCTCGGTGCCGGTGAGGTAGCGCATGCCGTTGGCGCGGGCAGCCGCCGCGGCGCGGTGCTGGCCGCCGATTTCGTCGTGGTCGGTGAGGGCCCAGAGCTCGACCCCGTTCGCGGCCGCGCGGGCGGCCAGTTCTTCGGGCGTCAGAGTGCCGTCGGAGACCACGGAGTGGCAGTGAAGATCGGCATTGAGGATGGAGGACACCCCACCATTCTAGGGGCTATGGAACAACGGTGCGGGCGCATGGATGCTATGCACGACGCTACTAAATAAATAGCATTACTGGCCCGCTGCATGCGGCTCAGCGCTTCTTGCGGAAAGCCGCCCAGGCCGCCACCGCGGTAAAGCTTGCCACGATGGCGACAACGATCCAGAAGCCGTGCTTGTGGTCCGCGAGCGGAATGCCCCCCACGTTCATGCCGAACAGGCCCGCCAGGATGTTGATCGGCAGGGCCAGCACGGTGACCACCGTCAGCACGAAGAGGCTGCGGTTGTTGTCCTCGTTGACGTTGGCGGCTATTTCTTCCTGCAGCAGCTTGATGCGCTCCTGCAGCGCCTGCATGTCGCGCAGCACCACCGAGAACTCTTCCGTGGAGCCGCGCAGTTCCTGCACGTCGGGTTCGGACATCCATGCCGGCGGCCCCTGCAGCAGCCGGAAGAGGGCCGCCGGCTCTGGCGCCAGCAGCCGCTGCAGCCTCACCAGCAGCCGGCGCAGCACGCCGAGCCGCGCGCGCTTGTGGTCGAGGCGCCCGGCCAGCAGCTCGTCTTCGATGCGGTCGATGCGCGAGGTGACGCCGCGCACGATCTTCACCAGCACGTCGGCCTGCGCGCGCAGCAGGTGTTCGAGCAGCTCGGTGCTCGAGCGCGGCGCGTCGCCGGCCTTCACGGCCGTGCGTAGCGCATCGACCGAGCGCAGCGGCTTGGTGCGCGCCGTGACCACGAGGCGCGGGCCCACGCTGATCCACAGCGTGGAGATGTCCGAGGGCTCGAAGCTGAACTCGAAGTGCACGTCGTTGATGACCGCGATCAGCGAGTCGTCGGCGCGTTCGATGCGCGTGGAGGGCAGCCCTTCGTGCAGCGTCTCGTAGAAGGTGTCGGACAGGTTCGCGTGCCGCACCAGCCAGCGCTCCGCATGCGCGTGGCTCAGGTTGAAGTGCAGCCAGACGTACGGCGGGTTTTCTTCGGCGCATTCGCGCTCGCGCTGCTGCGCCAGCCATGCGGCTGCCTGCACGGAGTCGATCGCCCGCGCGGGCTCTGGCGCCGACGCGTCGAACAGGTAGCCGGAGATCAGTCCGGCTTCGTCGCCGCCGTAGGACTGGGCGGCGAGATCATGAAATGCCGACAAGATGCGTGATTCAGAAGATGCGAGTGAAAAGCCAGTAGAGCGAACCCGACAGCAGCATCGCCACCGGCAGCGTGAGCACCCAGGCCAGCGCGAGGTTGCGCAGCGTCGACAACTGCAGGCCCGAGCCGCTGGCCGTCATGGTGCCGGCCACGCCCGAGGACAGCACGTGCGTGGTCGATACCGGCAGGCCGTACATGTCGGCCGCGCCGATGGTGATCATGGCCACCACTTCGGCCGAGGCGCCCTGCGCGTAGCTCAGGTGCGTCTTGCCGATCTTCTCGCCCACGGTCACGACGATGCGCTTCCAGCCGATCATCGTGCCCAGGCCCAGCGCAATGGCCACCGCGACCTTGACCCACAGCGGGATGAAGCGCGTGGCGGTGTCCAGTTCTTCGCGGAAGGTGACCACGCGCAGTCGGGTCTCGTCGTCGAACTTTGCGGCGCCGCTTTTCTCCAGGTGGCGGATGGCTTCGGAGGCCAGGTACATGTCGTTGCGCACATTGGCCACGGAATCGGCAGGCACGCCGGCCAGCGAACCGTGCGCCTTGACCTGCTGGCCGATGCTGCCGGCGGCAGCGGCCAGGGCCGGCACGACCGCGGCATTGAACTCCCGCGTGCGCACGTAGGTGGAGAGCGTCTCGCGCGCTGCTTCGGGTTGCAGCGCGGGCAGCGAGGTCGGCACGCTGCGGTTCAGCGCGTTCTGCGCCATCTCGGTCACCGCCACGAACTTGATGGTCTCGTTGGCGGGCATCGCGCGGTTCAGCGCATAGGCCATCGGCACCGTGCCCACCAGGATCAGCATGATGAGGCCCATGCCCTTCTGCCCGTCGTTCGAGCCGTGCGCGAACGACACCCCGGTGCAGGTCAGGATGAGCAGGCCGCGGATCCACCACGGCGGCGGCTCGCTGCCCTTGGGCTCCTCGTACAGCGCGCGGTTCTTCACGAAGGCGCGCAGCGCCAGCAGCAGCAGGGCGGCGCAGCCGAAGCCGACCATCGGCGACAGCAGCAGCGAATAGCCCACCTTGGTGGCCTGCCCCCAGTCGACGCCGCTGGTGCCGTCGCGGCCGTGCATGAGCGCATTGGCCACGCCCACGCCGATGATCGAGCCGATCAGCGTGTGCGAAGACGAAGCCGGCAGCCCGAGCCACCACGTGCCCAGGTTCCAGATGATCGCGGCGATCAGCAGCGCGAACACCATGGCGAAGCCCGCGCTCGAGCCCACCTGCAGGATCAGTTCCACCGGCAGCAGCGCGATGATGCCGAAGGCCACCGCGCCGCTGGAAACCAGCACGCCCAGGAAGTTGAAGAAGCCCGACCACACCACCGCGAAGTTGGGTGGCAGCGAGTGCGTGTAGATGACGGTCGCCACGGCGTTGGCCGTGTCGTGGAAGCCGTTGACGAACTCGAAGCCCAGCGCAATCAGCAGCGCCACGCCCAGCAGGATATAGGGAACCCATGTCGTGACCGGCACGCCGGAGGCGGCGACGTCGCCCACCAGGCTCCAGGCCGTGAACAGCAGGCCGGCTGCCAGCAGGCCCACGAAGGTGATCAGCGTGAGCGGACCGGGCTTGGCGTCGAGTTTCGGCCGGTGCGAAGCAGGCGCGGACGGCAACTCGGCATGCGGGGCTGCAAGCGTGTTCATGGACGATTCTGGGGTGTTGGAATGGCTTCAGATGGTGTTCGCCGCGTGTGACAACTACATGTCAACGGCGTCCAGACCGTCACGTAGTCGTCATACAGGGCGAGCAGCATGCCTTTCGCCTTCCTTAAATCCTTTTCTCCTGCTGCCCCACCATGCCGACGAGCGCACTTCCCGACCATGAAGAACTGATGCAACGCATCGCCCGCGACCTGATCGACAGCTACGACGAAGAGTTGGAACTGGAGATCGAGGACCGCAACATCGACGGCCTCGACCCCTCGGCCGGCATCGGCGCCGCCACCGACAAGGCCGCCCGGCAGGCCTACTTCAAGGAACTGTTCCGCCTGCAGGGCGAGCTGGTCAAGCTGCAGGACTGGGTGCAGCACAGCAAGCAGAAAGTAGTCATCCTGTTCGAAGGTCGCGACGCTGCCGGCAAGGGCGGCGTCATCAAGCGCATCACCCAGCGGCTGAACCCGCGCGTGGCCCGCGTGGCCGCGCTGCCGGCGCCCAACGACCGCGAACGCACCCAGTGGTACTTCCAGCGCTATGCCGCGCACCTGCCGGCCGCCGGCGAGATGGTGCTGTTCGACCGCAGTTGGTACAACCGCGCCGGCGTCGAGCGCGTGATGGGCTTCTGCACGGACGACGAGTACGAAGAATTCTTCCGCACCGTGCCCGAGTTCGAGAAGATGCTCGTGCGCTCGGGCATCAAGCTCATCAAGTACTGGTTCTCCATCACCGACGACGAGCAGCACATGCGCTTCCTCGGCCGCATCCATGACCCGCTCAAGCAATGGAAGCTGAGCCCCATGGACCTGGAAAGCCGCCGCCGCTGGGAGGAATACACCAAGGCGAAGGAAATCATGCTGGAGCGCACCCACATTCCGGAAGCGCCGTGGTGGGTGGTGCAGGCGGTCGACAAGAAGAAGGCGCGCCTGAACTGCATCAGTCACCTGCTCGGCCAGATGCCCTACAAGGAAGTGCCGCACCCGGCCGTCGAGCTGCCCGAGCGCGAGCGCCATGCGGACTACCTGCGCCAGCCGGTGCCTGCGAGCATGATCGTCCCTGAAATTTACTAACCCCCAGGCTTCGCGCACTTCGTGTCGCTTCTCCTTCCCCCTTGCAGGGGGCAACACCTGAGGCCCGGCAGAGCCGGTTCCTCGGTGTTTCTGGACTGGGCCCTTGTTTGGTTGAAGGGCGCTTTGCGTTCACACTGCGCGCCATGGCCCGTCGTTCCACCGCTTCTGTTTTTGCCCGCGCTTATGAGCGCAACCTCAAGGCGCTGACCCGGCTCACGCTAAGCAGCAGCAAGCGCGTGGCGGGGCAGGTGCAGCGCGCGACGGCCAAGCGGCTCAAGCCGCCGCCGGGCCGTGGGGACTGGCTCAGCGGGGTGGCGGTGGGGG